>JADFNT010000085.1 GCA_022563215.1 Pseudomonadota bacterium | reverse complement strand
ATGGGGTCCTCCAGTTCGGCCGGATAAAGATTGCGCCCGCCGCGGATGATGAGGTCCTTGGTGCGCCCGGTGATATACACGTCGCCGCCGGCGATATAGGCCAAGTCGCCGGAATTCAGCCATTCGCCGTCAAACAAAGCCTCGGTTTCCTTTGGGTTGCGGAAATAGCCAACCGTGGCCGACGGACCCAGGAACTGCAACTGGCCTTCCTGGCGTTCCGGGGCCTCGCGCCCGGCGTCATCGACGATCCTGATTTGATGTTGGGGCAAGGGCCGCCCGCAATTGACGAAGCGGAAGGCCCCCCCGGCGGCATCGTCGTCGGCGTCATCCGCAACCTCGGCCCGGCCGCTATTCATGAACTTCTCGCGCTTCACCCGGTCGATGACCAGCCCCTGGCCGACGGGCGGGAAGGCCAGCCCCACCGAACACTCGGCCAGCCCATAGACCGGCGTCAACGCCTGGGGGTCGAACCCGAAATCCCGGAACCGGTCGGCGAACCTTAGCAGGGTATCGGGGTTGATGGCTTCGGCGCCGTTAATGGCCAGGCGCCAGGAACTCAGGTCCAGGCCCTCGATGTCCTTGTCGGCGATCCGGTTGAGGCACAGTTCATAGGCGAAATTGGGCGCCGCCGAGATCGTCCCCCGGGCCCGGTGGATCGCCCACAGCCAACGTTTCGGACGGGCCAGGAACTCCAGCGGCGACATGATGACCAAGGGGCTGGCGTAATAGAGGTTGCCGAGCCACGCCCCGATCAGGCCCATGTCGTGATAAAGGGGCAGCCAACTGACGAACGTGTCGCCGGGGGTGGCCTCCAGCGCCTCGCCCATGGCCCGGATGTTGGCCATCAGGTTGGCGTGGGTCAGCATCACCCCTTTGGGCGCCCCGGTGCTGCCCGAGGTGTATTGCAGGAAGGCGATGTCCCGGTCGCGCAACACCGGCCGGCTTAACGGTCCCGCCCGCTCCATCAATTCCCCGACGGTGACGACGGCCTTGAGGGTTTCCGCCTGCCCGGCCATCAGCCCGGCGAAGTGCTGGGCTTCCGACACGGTGATCATGATCACGCATTGGGCGTTGTCGATGATGGCGGCGTGACGGGTGAGGTGTTCCTCGATCTGGCTCGGGCGCCCCGGCGGATAGATGGGGACCGGCACCCCGCCGGCGTAAAGAACGCCGAAAAAAGCGTGGAAATAATCCACCCCCGTGGGCAGCATGAGGACCGCCGAGCGGCCGGGCTCGAACCCTTGTCGTTGCAGGCCGGCGGCGAGGCGTTCGGCGCCTTCCTTGAGGGCCCGATAGGAAAGTGTTTCGCCTTCGCCTTCGTCGCTGTAAAGCCTGATGTGCGGCCGCTCGGGATGGACCCGGGCATGGAAATCCAAAACCTCGGTCAGGGTGGCGGCCCCATGGGGCAGGTCCCCGGTGCTATCGACGGCTTCGAGGCCGATATCCGCTTGTAAGGGAATTCCTTCGGCCCCATCTAAACCCTTGGCGGCGCCGAGGACCGCCCTCAGCAAATCGCGGGGCGTTTCGGCGTTGGCGAAGGCGTTTTCCGGCAGCGAGACCCCGAAGGCGCGTTCGATCCGGACCAGAAGCTCGACCCGGCCCAGGCTGTCGAAGCCCAGGTCCTTGTCCAGCAAGCTGTCCAGCGTGACCGGGGTTTGGGATAAATGGGGGCGAAGCTCGGCGGCCACTTCGCGGACCTGCCGCAAAAGCCGGACCGCCGGGCCTGAAGCCCTGGGTTCGCCGTCTTTGCCGTTGTTTGGGGATCCTGTCACCCTATGGCCTTCCGCTCTTTCAACTGAATGATGAAAATTGTAGGACTCATACCAAGGATCGATGATAAAGACCCCTAGAGATCGTGTCAGCTTTTCCCCGGGTAGGAAGGAAGCCGCGGGCGATGCGGGGCATCGTCAAGGCTTCCTGACGCCCTCCGGGGATAAGCGGACGCGACCGGAACGGCGGCTTCCCGTGGCTTTCGGACGTCGTTGCCCCCGTCTTACGATGTCCCGCATCGTTGCGCCGGGCGCGCCTCGCCGAAAACCAAGGGTAGCCGTCTCTATGGGCCTTTATCATCGATCCTTGGTATAAATGACATGGGCCAAAAGGGCGGCCCAATCTCTAAGAGGATTTTTGCATGACCGACCGGGGGAATTCCGCCGCCAGCCGCGACATTGCCTATCATGTGCACGGCTACACCAATCTCAAGAATCACCAGGATCGGGGCCCGCTGATCATTACCAGCGGCGACGGCATCCGCGTCCAGGACGACAGCGGCAGGACCTATATCGAAGGCCTGGCCGGGTTGTGGTGCACGTCTTTGGGATTCTCCGAGGAACGCCTGATCGCAGCCGCCACCCAGGCCCTGAAGAGGCTCCCCTACTACCACGGCTTCGCCCACAAGACCCCCGACGTCACCATCGAGCTGGCGGCGAAGCTGATCTCCATCGCCCCGGTGCCGATGTCGAAGGTGTTGTTCGCCAATTCGGGCTCGGAAGCCAACGATCTGGCGATCAAGCTGATCTGGTACTACAACAACGCCCTCGGGCGGCCGCAAAAAAAGAAGATCATCTCCCGCCACCGGGCCTATCACGGGATTACGGTCGCCTCCGGCAGCCTGACGGGGCTGTCTCCCATTCACGACGATTTTGACCTGCCCATCGAGCGCTTCCTGCACACGGATTGTCCGCATTTTTACCGCCAGGCCGAAGAAGGCGAGTCGGAAGAGGATTTCGCGTCGCGCTGCGCCGGGAACCTGGAGAAGCTGATCGTCGAAGAAGGCCCGGACACCATCGCCGCCTTCTTCGCCGAGCCGGTCATGGGGGCGGGCGGCGTCATCGTGCCGCCGGCGACCTATTTCGAAAAAATCCAGGCCGTGCTCAAAAAATACGACGTGTTGATGCTGGCCGACGAAGTGATCTGCGGCTTCGGGCGCACCGGCAACATGTGGGGCACGCAGACCTATGGCATGAAGCCGGACATGATCACCTGCGCCAAGGCGCTGTCGTCGGCCTATATCCCGATAGCGGCGCTGATGATTTCCGAACCCATTTACCAGGCCATGGTCAAGGAAAGCGAAAAGCTGGGCCTTTTCGGCCACGGGTCCACCTATGGCGGACATCCCGTGGCCGCGGCGGTGGCGTTGGAAACCCTGAACATCTACGAAGAACGCGATATCGTCGGCCGGGTCCGCGCCCTTGGCCCGCGCTTTCAGGACGGGCTCCGGAAATTCGCCGATCATCCCCTTATCGGCGAAGTCCGCGCCGTCGGGCTGATCGCCGGGATTGAACTGGTCCGCGACAAGGCCACCAAGGAGGCTTTCGACCCAAAACTCGGCGTCGGCGGCCATTTCCAAAGCCAAGCACAGGAGGAAGGGCTGCTGATCCGCGCCATCGGCGACACCCTCGCCGTCTGCCCGCCGCTTATCATTTCCGAGGCCGAAATAGACGAACTGCTCGGATGCATCGACAGGGCCCTTGAGGCGACCTGGACCTGGGTCAAGGAAAACGGCTCGGTCGCCACTTAAAACGCCAATTGCGCCGCCAATTAACCGCGATCAAGGCCCCCACCCCCTTTTCGCCGTTATTCTTTGCCTCCGTTGAGGAGGGGCCGGGAACGATTTGGAGTGAAATCTTCCGATACATTCCGACAAATACCGGACATAGCCTGGTTATGGTCGAAAAGTATTGTGATCCTGGAGGGGACGGGTTTAAGCCCGAGGCAAGGGAATAATGCCCAGGAAAGCTTGTGTATTGGGGTTAACGGACGGTATCGGATAGAGAGGCGCGGTCGATGAACATGGCATTAAAACAGTCGAAAAAGAATAAATCCCCGGTGTATAGTGCGTCACGGGAATCCATGAGAGATTCCAATGATAAACCTTTTGACCATCCTGGGCAGCAATCCATGGACTATGAAAAATTTTTCGCCGGCAAAATCGGCACCCTGAGGAAGGAAGGCCGTTACCGGGTTTTCGCCGACCTCGAGCGTAAGGCCGGGGATTTTCCCAAGGCCTTCAATTACCGCGACGGCGCCGTCAACGAAGTCACGGTCTGGTGTTCCAACGATTACCTGGGCATGGGCCAGCACCCGGATGTGTTGGAGGCGATGAAAACCGCGATCGACAAATGCGGCGCCGGCGCCGGCGGCACCCGCAACATTGCCGGCACCAACCATTACCATGTGCTCCTGGAACAAGAGCTGGCCGATCTGCACGGCAAGGAAGCGGCGCTGATTTTCGGCTCCGGCTGGACCGCCAACCTGACCGCGTTAAGCACACTGGGCGCCATGCTGCCGGACTGCGTTATCCTTTCCGACGCCCAGAACCATAATTCGATGATCGAAGGCATCGTCCATTCGAAGGCCGAGAAAAAAATCTTCAAGCACAACGACGTCGAAGACCTGGAGCGCCTGCTGAGCGAATACCCCATCGAGCGCCCAAAGCTGGTGGCCTTCGAATCCGTCTATTCCATGGACGGTGACGTGGCGCCGATCAAGGAATTCTGCGACGTCGCCGATAAATACGGGGCCATGACCTTTATCGACGAAGTCCATGCGGTTGGCCTTTACGGGCAACGGGGCGCCGGCTTCGCCGAACGCGAAGGCCTGATGGACAGGCTGACGGTCATTCAGGGAACGTTGGCCAAGGCCTTCGGCGTGGTCGGCGGATATGTCGCCGGGTCGGCGGCGTTTTGCGATTTCCTGCGCTCCTACGGCACCGGTTTCATCTTTTCCACCTCCATGCCTCCCGGCGTTGCCGCCGCGGCATTGGCTTCCATCCGCTATTTGAAGGAACACAACGAAATCCGCGAAAAGCACCAGGAACGCGCGGCGACCCTGAAACGCCGCCTTTCCGAGGCCGGCATCGCGGTGATGGCGTCATCAACGACCCATATCGTGCCGGTGCCCATCGGCGATCCGGTGCTATGCAAGCAGGCTTCGGATATCCTTCTGGATAAATACGGGATTTACGTGCAGCCGATCAATTTCCCGACCGTGGAACGCGGCACCGAAAGGCTGCGCTTCACCCCGACCCCCCTTCACTCCGATGCCGACATGGACCACTTGGTTTCGGCGCTGAAGGAAGTCTGGGCCAGCCTGGGCCTGAAATTCGCCGCCTGATTCAGGTCATCCAAGCCGCTTTTGCGTTTATTCCCCGCCTTGTTTGTTCATAGAGCTGAGTGGACTTCCACCCCGACGGTCGGTATTTTGCCGTTGAAAAGGAATGGAATTTCGCGATGTATGCGGACAACACCCTGACCCCGAAGGAAGCCGTTAGGCTTTGCGCCTTGGGGACGCTGGCCTCGGGACCGATGCGCTACAGCGCCCTGGCCAATGCCATCCGCCATTTCGTCAGCCATATCACCGGACCGTCCCTCGAAGTCATGGGCACGTCCCTGGAGCTTCTAAAATACGAAGGGCTGGTGACCGCCGTCGACGGCATCGGCATGGAGGACGACGCGGTTCTTAAAATCACCGAATCCGGCGAAGCCGAGCTGCGCTCCCTGTTGACCGCCAACGTCCGTGCCCAGGCCAGCGAGATGAACAAGCTGATCGTCGCCTTGAAGTTCCGTTTCCTGCATCTTCTGGACCAAACAGGTCAACACAACCAGGCCGACATCCTTATCGAGGGCCAAGAGATCGAGTTGGCCCGCCTGGATCAACTGCGCCAACATCACGCCGAAGACGGCGGGTATTTGTTGGAATGGCTGGATCGCGACATTCAGGAACTGGAATCCCGTCTTGCCTGGCTGAGGGATTTCCGTGATCGCCTGGGTTAGAGCGCGTCAAGTTTGAATGGAATCATTCGAACTTGACGCGCTCTGGTTGCGGCGCATGCCGCAACCCGCCGCGTAGCGGGCGTCAGCCTTAGTGGCGCCTGAACGCAGGTTTGATCGTGTGATCGCGCATCAAACCTGACACGCTGAAAGTTCGGTCAAGACGAATCAGCCAATGCCCACAGGCCGGCGCATGGCCGTGAAAGCGTCGAATTTTGCCGGAATTTTGAACGCCGATCAGGTCAGGAGCTTTTCGCAAACCTGTTGCAGCCCGGAGAGCATTTCTTCGCCGGCCTTTCCGCCCTGGCCCTTCATGTCCTCGCCGATGACCAGTTTCAGCGAAGCAATATGGAGCTTTACCGCCTCGACCTCTTGGTCGCCGATCTTGTCCGTCCTTTCGATCAACCGGCAAAGTTCGGTGGCGATCGCCGTCATCAGGTCATAACCGAACGTGCCCCCTTGGCCCTTGATGTCGTGGGAAACATCGAAAACCGCTTCCATTTCCTCTTTCCGGTCGCCCGTCGCCGCTTCCAGTTTCGCATAGGCTTGGTCGATTTTCTTGAGATCCTCGACGACCCAGTCCAGGTAACTGTCGGTCATGCAGATGATCACCTCTTCGGCCCGTTGCAGGGCTTCAAGGTCGACGGCGCCCGGCCTACCGGTGCCGACTTTCTGTTTTAGCGTGTTGGGAGGGTTGATGACTTCTAATTTATCTTCAGCCATAACGCTTCGCCCCGATTAAAAAGACAATGCTAATTGTGTTACCCGGCTTACCCCAAGCCCTTTTAGCTTATATGGAAGGCCGGGACTAGGGCAAGCGTAAGCCACTTATGGACAAAATTCTTAAATTCTCTTTAACGACTTAATCTAATTGTTTTTTTTGCCGCCTTTTCGCCGTTCCGGGCCTTTATAGTCGGGATCATCGCGCCGCCGCCGGTCCGGCCCGAAATAATCATCGGTTCGGATAAAGCTCCTAGTGTGGTCGATGATGCTTCGAATTTTACCGTACAGCTTCGTGGCCGATACGGGCTTGGCCAGGAATTCGTGCACCCCGGCATCCCGGGCGGATTCCACGATGCTTTTTTCCGAGTGCCCCGTAAGCATGATGATCGGGACGTAACGATTTGGGCTGTTGTCCAGGGTTCTCAGCATCTTGGTGAATTCGATCCCGTCCTTGGGCTCCATCCTAAGGGCGCAGATGACCATGTCCGCCTCGAATTCGAAAAGGATCTTGAATCCCTTATCGGCGGAGCTGGCGGTTTGGACCTCCTTGCTCCCAAGCGAATCCAGGATCGTCGAAATGAGACGACACATGTGGATGTCATCATCGACGACCAGAAATTTCAGGTTTTGGATGTTG
>JADFNT010000084.1 GCA_022563215.1 Pseudomonadota bacterium | reverse complement strand
GCCAGTATGCAGATCGGCGTCAACAGGGTCGTCAACAGCACGAACAGCATGGAAATGCCGTCGATCCCCATTTTGTAGTTGATGTTGAAGGCCGGCATCCAAGCCGCGTATTCGACGAACTGGAAATCGGCGGTGGTGGTGTCGAAATGGACCCAAATGAACAGCGACAGCAGGAAATTGATCCCCGCCGTCCACAACGCCGTCCACCGGGAATTCCGCGCCACCACGGCCTCATCGCCGCGCGCCAGCACCAGAATCAGCACGGCGCCGACCAACGGCAGGAAGATCAGAAGCGACAGGAGGGGAAAGTTCTGCATGACGGCCCGCGCCTTAATGCTGGAACAAATACCATGTCACCAGGACAACGACGCCGGTGAGCATGGCGAATGCGTAATGGTAAAGGTAGCCGGTCTGCAGCGCCCCGGCGCGCCGCGCCAGGTTCAGCACCGCGGCCGATACCCCGTCCGGCCCGACGCCGTCGATCAGCGACCCGTCGCCGGTCTTCCAGAACCCGCGCCCGAGATAAAAGGCCGGGCGCACGAACACCAGGTCATAGAGCTCGTCGAAGTACCATTTTTTGACCAGGAACCGGTGAATAACCTGGAACCGCCCGGCAATCAGGGCCGGCAGGCCGGGCGCCAGCATATAGAAAACATAGGCCAGCCCGATCCCGGCGACGCCGACCCCCAGCGGCAGGAATTTGACCCAGGCCGGCACGCCGTGGGCGGCTTCGAGCGCCGGGTGGCTGGCCAGGACCAGGATCGACTCGCCCCAGAATTCTCCCGCCCGTTGGCCGACGAAGCTCTCGAAACCGATATAGCCCATGAACATGGCCCCCGCCGCCAGCACGAACAGCGGCAGGATCATAATCTTCGGGCTTTCGTGGACCCGGGCCATCACCTTCTTGTCGGCCCGGGGTGCCCCGTGGAACGTCATCAGCAGCAGCCGCCAGGAATAAAACGCGGTCAGGAACGCCGCCGTGATGCCGAGCCAGAAGGCATACCCGCCGATCCCGGTGTCGGCGGCGTAGGCGGCTTCGAGGATCACGTCCTTGGAGTAATAACCGGCGAACGGCCAGATGCCGGCCAGGGCCAGCGAGCCGATCAACATCAGCGCATAGGTCACCGGAATCAACCGCCCAAGCCCGCCCATCTTGCGCATGTCCTTTTCGTCGGACATGGCGTGAATAACCAAGCCGGCGCCGAGAAACAACAGCGCCTTGAAGAACGCATGGGTGACGAGATGGAAAATGCCGGCCGAATACGCCGACACGCCGGCGGCGAAGAACATGTATCCCAATTGCGAACAGGTGGAATAAGCGATCACCCGTTTGATATCGTTCTGCACGCAGGCCACCGTGGCGGCGAAGATCGCCGTCGACGCGCCGACGACGGTGACCAGGGTCAGCGCGGTTTCGGAAAATTCGAACAGCGGCGACATCCGGACGACCATGAAGACGCCGGCGGTGACCATGGTCGCGGCATGGATCAGGGCCGACACCGGGGTCGGGCCTTCCATGGCGTCGGGCAGCCAGGTGTGCAGACCCAATTGCGCCGATTTGCCCATGGCGCCGATAAACAGCAGCACCGTGCACACCGTGATGGCGTGGAATTCGACGCCGAACACTTGCAACGTCGCCCCCGCCTTGCCCGGCGCGGCGGCGAAGATGGTGTCGTAATCCACGGTCTCGAACAGCACGAAGATGGCGAAAATGCCGAGCGCGAACCCGAAATCGCCGACCCGGTTGACGACGAAGGCCTTGATGGCGGCGGCGTTGGCCGCCGGGCGGTCGTACCAGAACCCGATCAGCAGGTACGAACACAGGCCCACCCCTTCCCAGCCGAAGAAAAGCTGCACCAGGTTGTCGGCCGACACCAGCATCAGCATGAAGAAGGTAAACAGGCACAAATAAGCCATGAACCGGGGGATGCCGGGGTCATGATGCATGTAGCCGATGGAATAGATGTGGATCACCGCCGCCACCGTGGTGACCATCAACAGCATCACCGCCGACAGGGTATCCATCTTGATCGCCCAGCTGACTTCCATGGCCCCGGAATCGATCCAGGTGAACAACTCCACCGTGCGGGGATTCTGGCCCAGGACCACGTCCGAGAACACGATCCCGGCGAACACCGCCGCGAGAACCATGGCGCCGCAGGTCACCCATTGGGCAGCGGCATCGATGCGGCCCTGCTTTTTTTCGTCGTCGGCACGGGCAAACGCCAACATGCCGGCGATACACGCACCGGCGAGCGGCAGGAAGACGGCGATGGTTTCGAACATTCCCCTACCCCTTCATCATGTTGATGTCTTCGACGGCGATGGAGCCGCGGTTGCGGAAATAAACCACCAGGATGGCGAGGCCGATGGCGGACTCGGCGGCCGCCACGGTAAGCACGAACAGGGCGAAGACCTGCCCCACCAGGTCGCCCAGATGGGACGAAAAGGCGACCAGGTTGATATTGACCGCCAGCAGCATCAGTTCCACCGACATCAGGATGACGATGACGTTCTTGCGGTTGAGGAAGATGCCCAGGATGCCGAGCGTGAACAGGATCGCGGCGACGCTGAGGTAATGGGAAAGGCCGATCTCGAACATCAGATTCCCTTCCCCGGTTCGACCTTGACCAACTCGATCGTTTCTTCGGCGCGCCGTGCGATCTGATCGGCGATGCGCTGCTTGCGCACCCCCTTGCGGGTCCGGTGCGTGAGGACGATGGCGCCGATCATGGCGACCAGCAGGATCATGCCGGCGGCCTGGAACAGATAGATGTAGTGGGTATAGATCAACGCGCCCAGGGCCTCGGTGTTGGTGACGGCGGCGGCGGGCGGGATCGGCATCGATCCGCCCGCTACGGCTAACGGGGTCAGGGCGTTGCCGCCGACGACGATAAACAATTCCGCCAGCATCAGCAGGCCGATGATGGCGCCCAGCGGCAGGTATTGCAGGAACCCCTGGCGCAGTTCGACGAAATTGATGTCCAGCATCATGACCACGAACATGAACAACACTGCCACCGCGCCGACGTAAACGAGGACAAGGATCATGGCCAGGAATTCGGCGCCCAAAAGAACGAACAGCCCGGCCGCATTGAAAAACGTCAGGATCAGGAACAACACCGAATGGACGGGGTTGCGCGCTGAAATGACCATCACCGCGGAGGCCACGGTGATCAACGCGAACATGTAGAATGCCAGAGCCTGTATCATCTTAAAACTTCAGGTCCCTTGTCCGTCCCTACCGGTAAGCCGCGTTGGCGCGCAGACGTTCGGCGATTTCCGTCTCCCAGCGGTCGCCGTTGGCGAGCAGTTTTTCCTTGTCGTACAAAAGCTCTTCGCGAGTCTCCGTCGCGTACTCGAAATTCGGCCCCTCGACGATGGCGTCCACCGGGCAGGCCTCTTCGCAGAGCCCGCAGTAAATGCACTTCACCATGTCGATGTCATAACGCGTGGTGCGGCGCGATCCGTCGGCGCGGGGTTCGGCCTCGATGGTGATCGCCTGGGCCGGGCATATGGCTTCGCACAGCTTGCACGCGATGCAGCGTTCCTCGCCGTTGGCATAACGCCTGAGCGCATGCTCGCCCCGGAAGCGCGGGCTCAAGGGGCCTTTCTCGAAGGGGTAGTTGATGGTCACCTTCTTGCGGAACATGTAGCGGAACGTCAGCGCCATGCCGAGGACCAGCTCACCCAATAACACCGTTCTGAGTTTTCGTCTGATGAAGCTCATTGCCTGTCCGCCTCCTCTATCTCGCCACCGGCGCCAGATCGCCCGCCACCGGCGACAAATCGAAGGCCACCACGGCGCCGCCGACGACGACCACGGCGGCCAGGGAAATCGGCAGGAACACCTTCCAGCCGAGGCGCATCAACTGATCGTAGCGGTAGCGGGGGAAAGTCGCCCGCACCCACAGGAAAATGAACAGCACCGCCGCGATCTTGAACGCGAACCACACCGGCCCCGGTATCAGGGTGAAGGGAACGATGTCCATCGGCGGCAGCCAGCCGCCCAGGAACAGCACCGTCGTCATGGCGGCCATCAGGATCATGTTGGCGTATTCGCCGAGGAAAAACAGCGCGAACGTCATCGCCGAATACTCGACGTTGTAACCGGCCACCAGTTCGGCCTCGGCTTCCGGCATGTCGAAGGGATGGCGGTTGGTTTCGGCAAGGGTCGAGATAAAGAAGATCACCGCCATCGGGAACAGCGGCACCACGAACCAGAGGTCCTTTTGCGCGCGCACGATGTCCGACAGGTTCAGCGAACCCGCCAGCAGCAGTACGGTGATGATGATGAAGCCCATGGAGATCTCGTAAGACACCATCTGCGCCGCCGAACGCAACGCGCCGAGGAAGGCATAACGTGAATTGGACGCCCAACCGGCCATCAGGACGCCGTAGACGCCCAGCGACGAGACGGCGAACAGATAAAGGATGCCGACGTTGATGTTGGCCAGCACCAGGCCGTCGCCGAAGGGGATCACGGCCCAGGCGATCAGCGCCAGAATAAAGGTCAGACAGGGCGCGGCGATGAAAACACCGCGGTTGGCGCCCGATGGTATGATCGTTTCCTTGACGAACAGCTTCAACCCGTCGGCGATCGGCTGCAACAACCCGAACGGGCCGACGACGTTGGGCCCGCGCCGAAGATGCATGGCACCGATGACCTTGCGCTCGACATAAGTCAGATAGGCCACCGACAAAAGCACCGGCGCGACGATAGCGACGATCTTGATGACGATCCAGGCCGCCGGCCAGACGTATCCATCCCACAGTTGGGGCCAAAGTTGCAGCCAAGGATCAGCCATCGGTTCCGGTCTTTTTCCTTGCGCCGCCGCCCAATTGTTCGGTGCACGCGGCCATGGTCGCCGAGGCCCGGCTGATCGGGTCGGTCATGTAAAAATTATCAATCGGCGAACGAAACGGCGCCGAGGATGGCTCGCCTTCCTTGCCGAAGTCTCCCCACGGAGCCGGCGTGATCTCGTCGACGTTGAGGAACACCGAATTGGCGTCCACCAACCGCCCCCGGACCATCTTCAGATCGTCGTACGGCAAGGGTTGGCCCAAGACATCGGACAACGCCCGGATGATGGTCCAGTCCTCGCGTGCGTCGCCGGGCGGGAACGCCGCCCGCTGGGCCTGTTGCACGCGGCCTTCGGTGTTGACGTAGGTGGCGTTCTTTTCCGTATAAGCGGCCCCGGGCAGGATGACGTCGGCCCGGTGCGCCCCCCGGTCGCCGTGGTGGCCCTGATAAATGACGAAGGCGTCGCCGAGGCGGTCCGTATCGATCTCGTCGGCGCCGAGCAAATAGACGACTTCGATGCTGCCGTCGCCGGCGCCATCGAGAACGCCTGAGGTGTCGCGCCCTCTTTTTCCGGGGACAAAGCCCAGGTCCAACCCGCCGACCCGGGCGGCGGCGGTGTGCAGCACGTTGAAACCGTTCCATCCCGATTGGGCGTCGATCATGCCGCGGCCTTCGGCGATCTTGCGGGCAAGGCCAAGAATCTCGGCCCCGTCGTCCCGGGCGAGCGCCCCCTGGCCCAGAATCAACATCGGCCTTTCGGCCGCCTTCAGGACCTTGGCGAAGTCATGGTGGCCACTGGCGATGGATTTCAGGGCATCGGGACCCGAACCCAGGAGCAGATAATCGTATGTCAGGTCTGCGCCGGGTCCGACGACGGCGACGGGGAAACCGCCCATGGTCCACCGCTTGCGCAGCCGGGCATTCAATACCGGGGCTTCGAGGCGCGGGTTGGTGCCGATCAAAAGGCAGGCGTCGGCATGTTCGATGCCGTGGATGGTGGTGTTGAACAGGTAGCCTGAGCGGTTAGACGGATCCAGCTTGGCGCCGTCCTGGCGGCAATCCGTGTGCGGCGAGCCGAGCGCCGTCATCAGGTCCTTCAGCGCCATCATCGATTCACAATCGGCCATATCGCCGGCGATGGCGGCGATGCGGCCGCCGTCCACGGTGTTGATCCTTTCGGCGATGGCAGTGAAGGCGTCATCCCAGGAAACCGGCATCAGCTTTCCGTTTTGCCGCACATAGGGCCGGTCGATCCGTTGCAGCCGGAGCCCGTCACAGGCAAAGCGGGTCTTGTCGGATATCCATTCCTCGTTCACGTCCTCGTTCAGGCGCGGCAGAATTCGCATCACTTCGGACCCGCGGGTATCGACCCGGATGGCCGAGCCGACGGCGTCCATGGTGTCGATAGACTCGGTCTTTTCCAACTCCCACGACCGGGCCGCATAGGCATAAGGCCCCGACGTCAGCGCCCCTACCGGGCACAGGTCGATCATGTTGCCGGACAGTTCCGACGTCAGCGCCTTTTCCACATAGGTGCCGACTTCCATGGTTTCGCCACGCCCGGTGGCGCCCAGTTCCGGCACCCCGGCAATCTCGGTGGCGAAGCGGATGCAGCGCGTGCAATGGATACACCGCGTCATGATGGTCTTGATCAGGGGGCCGAAGTCCTTGTTTTCGACGGCGCGCTTGTTTTCCTGGTAGCGGCTGTGGTCGAGCCCGTACCCCATGGCCTGATCCTGGAGGTCGCATTCGCCGCCCTGGTCGCAAATCGGGCAGTCGAGCGGATGGTTGATGAGCAGGAATTCCATCACCCCCTTGCGCATTTTCCGGACTTCCGGGGTGTCGGTACGGATGACCATGCCGTCGGCCGCCGGCATGGCGCACGACGCAATGGGCTTGGGCGACTTTTCCATTTCGACCAGGCACATGCGGCAGTTGCCGGCGATGGAAAGGCGTTCGTGATAACAGAACCGGGGTATTTCGATCCCCATCTGCTCGCAGGCCTGCAACACCGTCAATCCGGGTTCGACTTCGATTTCCGTGCCGTCGATGGTCAGTTTGGGCATCTTCGTTAATCCGTTTCCGGGCCGCTTTTAAGCGGCCTTGGTGTCTGCCGCCGCCTGACGGTCGGCGATTCGTTGTTCCAATTGCGGGCGGTAGTGCCGCAACAAGCCCTGGATCGGCCACGCCGCCGCATCGCCCAGCGCGCAGATGGTGTGGCCTTCGACCTGGCGCGTGACTTCCTCCAGAAGGTCGATTTCCTCGATGCGGATGTCGCCGGTGGCCAGGCGTTCCATCATCCGCCACATCCAGCCGGTGCCTTCGCGGC
>JADFNT010000083.1 GCA_022563215.1 Pseudomonadota bacterium | reverse complement strand
TGAACTCGTAGAAAAGCCGATCTTGCTGACCGACTGCTTGACCCATCATCGCCGTCCCTCCTTCTCAATAACCATCAAGAAAAAGGGAATCACGTTCATAGGTCGCTGGCAACAGAGTTGTTCAACACCCTCAGCCATCAGCGGACATAAGGGCGCGTGTCAGCAGCAACTAGGAATCGGTTTGTTAATCCGTTCACAGACTGGGGGACTGTTATTGCTGGAAACTCCCCGTATAACCGGCATTCCTCAAATCACGAACAGCCGGCTCAGGGCTTCAGCAAGGTCGTCCCCGAAGGACGGCCCCTTGAAGATTATCGGAACCGATCCCGGCACCAACTTCAGGTGCTCGTCCTCAGGGTCCAGGCTGGTGATCAACGCAGACGGTATATTGCGCGTCGACGGCATCGAGACGAGGGCGATGACGAGGTCGATACCTTCGAGTTCCGGCATTATGGCTGAGGTGATCACCAGGTCGGGTTTCGTGCGCACGATCAACGGGATGGCGTCGAAGATTGAGGTGACGATGCTGATGCGATACCCGCACTGGTGCATTTCGCGCTCCACGAAATGGGTCGCCGCGCCGTGCAACATGACCAGTATGACCTCGACGTTTTGCACCTCTATGTCGCCGAGATCAAAGCCAAACTTGGCGGGGAGGGTACGCACGACCTCAGAGGGATCGGCGTCAAAAGAAATGCGCCCTTCGGCGAGGTCGAGAAGGGTGTCGATGAACCTCTGTATGTCATCGAAGAAACGCGGCGGTAACGTCTTGACGTCACCCACGTAGTTCTCCAGGCGGTGGGCGACCGTCCCCATGAGCCGGGCACCGTAGTTGGGAGCCTGCCCTCGGAGCGGCAGGGTCAGGCGGCGCACCTCGTTGACGAATTTATCCACATCATTGTTTCTATTTCGCGCGGCGTCGAGACTAACGTCGAGGGCATGCAAGTCGTCGATGGCCTCGTCCAGGAACTCAATACGCATTGCATTGACCAACTCTTTTTCACTTTTTGTGTAGATTGCCCCCAATTTCTCAGACATGAACCTTATCTATCCCTGAACCGATCTTTCTTGGACAGCCTCAAAATCCTCTCAACGATGGAAAATCAACCGCGCCGAAGATTAAAGAAGGGCCTCGATGCGCTCTGTCCGCCGTTGTAGGTCTTTCACGGCCTCCGACACCTCTGCCGTTGCCTTGGCGGTTTCGGAAGAGAGATTTTTTACTTCTCCCGCAACCACGGCAAATCCCTTGCCGGCGAATCCTGCCTTATTCTAGGACGCAATAATGTTTTTCGTCCGTTTCATCTCATTTCAAAATATTTCACTATATTTAGGGCTGTGGAGTTTCATCCGGCAGGGAGGAAACGCCCAAGACCCCGCCTTCACATTCCCGTCAATCGCCCAACCTCACCCCGAAGTGATTGGCCGTTATCGGACCTTTCCCCTAAATTCGGGACATGAAAAGATTCTTCAGAACCTTCGCCTTGGCGGCGGTGTTGGCCGTTTCCATCCAGACCGTTGCCGCCGCGGCCGAGAAAAACCTGACCGTGGTCGAGCTCTATACCTCCCAGGGCTGCTCGTCGTGCCCGCCGGCCGACGCCTTTCTCGGCGAACTGGCCAAGCGCGACGACCTGCTGGCGCTGTCGATCCACGTCGATTACTGGGATTACATCGGCTGGAAGGACCCCTTCGCCAGCCCCGAAAACACCAAGCGCCAGCGCGCCTACGCCTCCAAGCTCGGCATGCGCTACGTCTACACCCCGCAAATGATCGTCCAGGGCGCCGCTCATTCCACCGGTTCGGACCGCGGCAAGGTCCTGGCGTTGATCGTCAAGGCGCGAAATTCAAAACGGGTGGCGGTGAAGATCAGCCGCGCCGGGGACGGGATTCGGATCAAAATTGCGGGCGCCGATACCACGGAGGAGGCCGCCGTGTGGCTGGCGGTTTTCGACAACAAGCACGATACCCGGATCAGGCGCGGCGAAAACGGCGGCCGCACGCTCAGCTACTACAACGTCGTCCGCGGCATGAAACGGATCGGCACCTGGAAGGGACAGCCCTTGGATATCCCGACCCGGAACATCGATATGTCAACCGAGGACCGGGACGGCTGCGCCGTGATCCTGCAATCCCTTTCGACCGGGCGCATCCTCGGCGCCGCCAAGCTGGCCCTGACCGGCAGCTAGACCCTAAACCTTCAGGCCGCTTTCCATCACCGCCGTCATGCGGCGCGAAAACGCCTGCGGATCGGCCAGCGCCTCGCCGTCGACGATCCGCGCCTGGTCCAACAGCAAGTGCGCCGCGTCGGCGATTAAAGGGTCCTGGCCGTCGCCCTTCCTGGCCCGTTCCGCCAGGCCCTTGATCAGCGGATGGTCGGGGTTGACCTCCAGCACCCGGGGCGTCATGTCGCCGGCGCCGGCCTGGCGGTTCTGTTTCAAAATTCTTTCAAGCCGGGCGTCCATGTCGCCTTCGCCGGTGACCAGGCAGACGGCGCTTTCGGTCAGGCGTTCGGATGGGCGCACGTCCTTGACCGCCTTGCCCAAAACGACCTTGAACTGGGCCAGCAGAGGCTCGATGGCGGCGGCGGAATCCTTTTCGCCGTCCTTCTTGGCGGCGTCCTTTTTCTTGTCCTTGGCCCCGCCCTTGATCTTGTCGAGGTCGGCGCCGGCCCGGGCGGCGGACTTGAAGGGCTTGCCGTCGAAATCGGCGACGGCGGAAATCCAGAAATCGTCGACCGGGTCGGTCATCAACAGGACCTCGACGTTCTTGGCCTTGAAACCTTCCAGGTGCGGGCTTTTGAGCAGCGCGTCGGAGTCCTCGCCGGAGATGTAATAGATGGCGTCCTGGGACTTCTTCATCCGCCCGACGTAATCCTCGAGGCTGACCAGGCCGTCCTGGGTGGTGCTTTTGAACCGCGCCAGGGCCAATATGCGCTCGCGGTTTTCCGGTTCCTCGTAGATGCCTTCCTTCAGCACGGCGCCGAAATTGTCCCAGAATTCGGCGTATTCGTCCGGCTTCTTTTCGGCCTTTTTCTTGAGTTCCGCAAACAGGCGCTTGGCCAGCCCGGACTTGATCTTCGCCAGTTGCGGGTTGTGCTGGAACATCTCGCGGCTGATGTTCAGCGGCAGGTCTTCGGAATCGACGATGCCGCGCATGAAGCGCAGATAAGGCGGCAGCAGCCCCTCGCAGTCGCCGGTGATGTAGACGCGCTTGACGTAGAGCTTGACCTGCGGCTTGCGGTCCGGGTGGAACAGGTCAAAGGGCGGCGTCGAGGGGACGAACAAAAGGTTGGTATAGGACAGCACCCCTTCGACCCGGTTGTGCAGGGTCATCCACGGTTGGTCGAACGAATGGCTGACGTGTTGGTAGAATTCCTTGTACTGGTCTTCGGTGATCGATTTCTTTTCCCGCGTCCACAGCGCCGAGGCGGTATTCAGCGTCCTGTCGCCGCCACCATCTTCGCCTTCCCCTTCGCCTTTCAGCACCACCGGGAGGCCGATATGGTCCGAGTGCTGCTTGACGACGGTCTCGATGCGGACCGGGTCCAGGAACTCGTCCTGCTTCTTGTCCAGGTGGACGATGACGTCGGTGCCGCGCGCGTCGCGCTCGGCCTCGGCGATGGTGTACTCGCCACGGCCGTCCGACGACCACAGCCAGGCGTCCTTGCCGCCCGCCTTGCGGGTCAGCACCTCGACCTTCTTGGCGACGATGAACGACGAATAGAAGCCGACGCCGAACTGGCCGATCATCGACAGCTTGTCCTCGCTGGCGCCGTCGAGCTGGTCGACGAAGGCCTGGGTGCCGGAGCGCGCGATGGTCCCCAGCGCCCCGGTCAGGTCATCGTGGTCCATGCCGATGCCGTTGTCCGATACGGTCAGGGTCTTGGCCTTCTTGTCGACGGCCAGGGTGATCCGGAAATCGGTGTCGCCCTCGGTCAGTTTGGGCTCGGTCAGGGCCTCGTAGCGCAGCCGGTCGCAGGCGTCGGAGGCGTTCGAGATCAGCTCGCGCAAGAAGATTTCCTTATGGCTGTAGAGCGAATGGGCGACGATATCGAGAAGCTTGCTGACTTCCGCCTGAAAGGTGAATTTTTCTACAGCCATGGCGTTTCCTGATGTGCTCTTGTCGTGGACCGGTGTGTTCGCTGCCTGATATGCGTCAAGACACCCGGTTCCGCAAGTCCTGGCGGCCGGAATCCCGAGGCCGGGGATTCCGTGAAATCCGATCGTGCCTTGACGCTGGCACGCCGGCTCGGCCAAATTCATCCCATGAGCTTCTTCACCCCGGACAAGGAAAAGCTTTCCAAGGCCCGCGACCGCCTGCTCGAAGAGATCGCCGCCAACGCCCGGGAAACCAAGAACTGGACCGGGCGGGCCCGGTTCTCCGACGCCGTGATGGCGGCCATGAAGCATGTGCCGCGCCATGAATTCGTCGATCCCAGGGACGCCGTCGCCGCCTACGTCAACCGGCCGCAGTCGATCGGTTACGGCCAGACCATCTCGCAACCCTACATCGTCGCCCTGATGAGCGACCTCCTGGACCTGGAACCCACCGACCGGGTACTCGAAATCGGTACTGGGTGCGGCTATCAGGCCGCCGTGCTGGCCGAGCTGGCGGCCCGGGTGTATTCCATCGAGACGGTGGAAGCGCTTAGCCAGGGGGCCCGCCGGCGGCTGAAATCCCTCGGCTACGACAACGTCGAAGTCAGCACCGGCGACGGTTACGAAGGCTGGCCCGATGAAGCTCCCTTCGACGCCATCATCGTCACCGCGGCGCCGGAAAGGATCCCCGAAACCCTGGTCGAGCAGCTCCGCCCCGGCGGCCGCATGTCCATCCCCATCGGCCGGGTGCATGAAACCCAGACCCTGGTCCGGGTGACCAAGGACGCCGAAGGCAACGTCAGCGAACAGGCGGGCCTGCCGGTCGCCTTCGTGCCGATGGTGGCGAAAAAGGGCTGACCCTCCTGGCCCCCCGTCCCTTGCCATCCGGGGCCTGAACCTGCCACCCTTGCGTCCATGCAGATCGACACGTCCCGAACCCGCTCGCGCATCGTCGCCGTGCTCGGGCCGACCAACACCGGCAAGACCCACCTGGCCATGGAGCGCATGCTCGGCCACGCGTCGGGCATGATCGGCTTTCCGCTCAGGCTGCTGGCCCGGGAAAACTACGACCGCGCCGTGGTCCTCAAGGGCCGCGGGCAGGTGGCGCTGATCACCGGCGAGGAAAAGATCATCCCGCCCGGCGCGCGCTATTTCCTGTGTACGGCGGAATCGATGCCCTTGGACCGCGAGATAGCGTTCGTCGGCATCGACGAGATACAGATGTGCGCCGACCCCGACCGCGGCCACATCTTCACCGAGCGGCTGTTCAGCGCCCGGGGCCGCGACGAGACCATGTTCCTGGGCGCCGAGACCATCAAGCCCTTGCTCCGCCAACTGGTGCCCGAGGCCGAATTCGACACCCGGCCGCGGCTTTCGACGCTCCGCTATACCGGCGCGCGCAAGACGGCGCGCCTGAAGCCGCGCACCGCCGTCGTCGCCTTCTCGGCATCGGAAGTCTATGGGCTGGCCGAGTTGGTGCGCCGGCAGCGCGGCGGCGCGGCGGTGGTCCTCGGCGCGCTCAGCCCGCGCACCCGCAACGCCCAGGTCGCCATGTACCAGGACGGCGAGGTCGATTACCTGGTCGCCACCGACGCCATCGGCATGGGCCTCAACATGGACGTCAACCACGTCGCCTTCGCCGGCACGAGTAAGTTCGACGGCCGGGTGCGGCGCCCATTGACGGCGGCGGAACTGGCGCAGACGGCGGGCCGCGCCGGGCGCCACATGAACGACGGCACCTTCGGCACCACGGCCAACATCGGGCCGCTCGACGCCGAAACCGTGTCCAGGATCGAAAACCACCACTTCGAGCCGCTGAAGTTCCTCTATTGGCGCAACCCGGACCTCGATTTCTCGTCCCTGGGGGCGCTCACGCGCAGCCTCACCGAACCGCCCAGGACGCCGGGGCTGGTCAAGGCCCGCGAGGCCGGCGACGAGCAGGCGCTCCGCCATCTGGCCCGGGACCCGGAAATCGCCGCCCGCGCCGCTACGCCGGCCACGCTCCGCCTGCTGTGGGACGTGTGCCGGATTCCCGATTTCGGCAAGGTCATGAGCGACGCTCATTCACGCCTTCTGGGCGCCATTTACGGCCACCTGGCCGGCCCCCGGGGCCGGCTGCCGAAGGACTGGCTGGCGGCCCAAGTGTCGCGGCTCGAGCGCACCGACGGCGGCATCGAGACCCTGGCCGCGCGCATCGCCGCCATCCGCACCTGGACCTACGTTTCCCATCACCCCGACTGGCTCGACGACGCCCCGGGCTGGCAGGACAGGACCCGGGCCATCGAGGACAAGCTGTCCGACGCGCTGCACCGGGGCCTGACCCAGCGCTTCGTCGACAAGCGCGCCGCCATCCTGGTCGGCCGCATCAAGGACCGGGACCAACTGCTGGCCGCCGTCGACGGCTCGGGCGAGGTCATCGTCGAGGGCCATTCCGTCGGCCGGATCGAAGGCTTCCGCTTCGTTGCCGACGAGGACGCCGGGGATTTCGAGGGTGCCGCCGCCAAGGCGGTGTCGGGCGCCGCCGAGAGGGCGCTCCGGGGCGAGATCGCCTCGCGGCTGAAAACTTTCGAGGCCGATGGGGACGAAAAATTCGAACTCGTCGCCGACGCCGATGGAATCTCCGGGGACTGGCCGCTGCGCATCGCCTGGCGCGGCGCGGCGGTGGCCAGGCTGGCCGCCGGGCCGTCGTTGTTGAAGCCGGCCGCCGAGCCGTTGTTCACCGAATTTCTCGACCCGCCGGGGCGCGACCGGTTGCAACGGCGCCTGCGGGGGTGGCTGGACGGCCACGTCGGCCGCGTCATGGAGCCGTTGCCGGCGGCGCTCAAGGCCAAGGTCAGCGCGCCGGTGCGCGGCATCGTCTTTCAGCTCGCCGAACACCTGGGCTCCATCGGCCGCGACGCCGTGGCGCCGCAGATCGAGGCCCTCGGCAAGGCCGGGCGCAAGGACCTGCGCCTGCTGGGCGTGCGCCTCGGCCGCCACCGGGTGTTCATGCCGGCCCTCCTCAAGGCCCCCGCCGTGGCCATGCGGGGGCTGTTGTGGGTGGTGGCCCAGGGTTCCGGCGCCGGGACCGGCGCGCCGCCGCCTCCGCCGCCGTCCTGGGGCCGGGTATCGCTGCCGGTGGCCGCCGATGCCCCCGGCGGGTTTTATCAGGCC
>JADFNT010000082.1 GCA_022563215.1 Pseudomonadota bacterium | reverse complement strand
CGTGCGGCTCCGGGGCAACAACGTGCGGGATGCCATCGACCAGCTACGCGGCGTGCTGACACGCCGGGTGAAATCCGCAGCCGCGGCATGACGATGAACCGACGGCGCCGGCGGGCCCCGCGCTCGCCGGCATCGGCCAAGTGGAGTACACACCAATGGCCAAGACCGACAAGTACACCGCGATCTACGTCCGGGTCAGCACGGCCGATCAGGACCACGCCTCGCAGTTGCCCGATCTGAAACGATGGGAGCAAGCGCACGGCGGGCCGGTTCGCTGGTTCCGCGACAAGTACACCGGAAAGACGATGGAAAGGCCGGGAATGTCCAAGCTGCTCGCCGAGCTTCAAGTCGGAAAATTGGAGCGAATCGTCGTATGGAGGCTGGACCGGCTCGGCCGAACGGCACGCGGCCTCTGCGAGTTATTCGACGAGTTGCAAGCCCGCAAGGTCGATCTGGTATCCATCCGCGACGGCTTCAGCCTCGCTACGCCATCCGGCCGGCTGCAAGCCCGCATCTTGGCCAGCGTGGCCGAGTTCGAGCACGAGGTGCGATCCGAACGAATCCGGGCCGGAATTGCCGAAGCGAAGCGGAAGGGCAAGCGCTGGGGCGGCTCGAAGCCGGGCTGGTATTACCGCGTTAAACCGGATCAAGAAAAGGCCATCATCGAGATGGTCGAACGCGGCGACGCCATCGCGAAGGTCGCGCGCGTGACGGGGTTGAGTCGGCCGACAGTCTACCGCGTGCTGCGGAATCAGGAGGCCAAGGCGCGCGAGCCGGTGTGCCGGGATTATCGCCGATAGCGGGTGTGCGGCATGGGGCCGCCGTCGTCGGGCGGCATCACGACGCTGCAAATCCTGGGCATGGTGGAGAATTTCGACCTCGCCGCCCTCGGTCCCGATTCGCCCGAGGCCGTCCACCTGATCGCCGAGGCCGGCGCCCTGGCGTTCGCCGACCGCAACGCCTATATCGCCGACCCGGATTTCGTCCCGGTCCCGGCGGCCGCCCTGCTGGACCCTGAATACCTGCGCCTCCGGGCCACCGGCATCACCCCCGGCACGGCCTGGGGCAAGCGCCAGCCCGGCATGCCCGGCAAAAGCGCCCGGTTGCCGATGGCCATTGGCGAAACCCATGAGGGGTTGTCGACAACCCACCTCAGCGTCATCGACGGCCAAGGCAACGCCGTGGCGCTCACCGCGTCCAACGCCTCGACCTTCGGCT
Organism: Pseudomonadota bacterium; assembly: GCA_022563215.1. GTDB lineage: Bacteria > Pseudomonadota > Alphaproteobacteria > Rhodospirillales > Casp-alpha2 > Casp-alpha2. The sequence continues at coordinate 6,078 of JADFNT010000082.1, read as the reverse complement.
CGCGCCTGATGGTCCGGGGCTTCATCCTCAACAACCAGTTGACCGACTTCGCGTTTAGGCCCAACGCCAAGGGCGGCACGCTCATCGTTAACCGCGCCATGCCCGGCAAGCGGCCGCGCTCCTCGATGGCGCCGACGCTGGTCTTCGACGGCCGGGGCCGGGTAGTCATGGCCATCGGTTCGCCCGGCGGCCCGTCGATCATCGGCTACGTCACCAAGACCTTGATCGCGGCCCTGGACTGGAAGCTGAACATACAGAGGGCCGTCGATTATCCGAATTTCCTCAGCCGCAACGACGGCCTGAGGATCGAGGAAGGAACGCGGCTGGAAAAAATGGTTCCGGCGCTGGAAAAGATCGGCCACCAGGTCAAGCCGTTCAACCGCGCCAGCGGCCTCAACGGCATTTTTGTCACCGAAGGCGGCCTCCAAGGCGGCGCCGACAAGCGGCGCGAGGGCGTGGCGCTCGGGGATTAGCGGGGGATTAGGGGATATGCTTCATCGCCTGTTCCCCTAAAATAGTCGTGTTACGAAGGGAGCGATAAGCATGTCCGGTTATATTCTCTATCTCCTTCTCGGGGTTCTGTGTGTGATATTTTGGCGGGCCCGGGCCGGGCGGACCTTGGATCAGTTGTTTGACGCCGATGACCATCTCCACCACCGGGTTCTGGCCATAAGGAATAACCACCCCAAGGGCGGCACGTGGGCCGAACACAAGCGCTGGAGGGCGGAGGGTTCAAATCATGGCTGATAAATTAACCGGCGGGTGCCAGTGCGGGGACGTCCGCTATGAAGTGACGGGCGCGCCGACGCAGCTTGTCGTCTGCCACTGCGCGGATTGCCAGCGCCAATCGGGAAGCGCCTTCGGGATGGCCCTGGTGGTCAACGAAGCCGGCTTCCGGCTCACCCAGGGCGAGCTAAAAACTTATCCCTCGAAATCCGACGCCGGGCGGGACAAGCTCGGCGCCTTCTGCCCGGCGTGCGGTACGCGGATTTACCATAAAATCGAGTGGCGCAAGGGGATGGTGTCGATCAAGCCCGGGACGTTGGACGATACCAGCGCGTTGACGCCGGACATCCATATCTGGACCGCCAGCAAACAACCCTGGATCACGATTCCGCAGGATGTGGAAGCGCACGAAAAACACCCCGCCTGACGGCCCCCCGGGCCAAAACCGGCCCCGCGCTCGGCGGGCCCAGGCAACCCGCGGCTCCGCAAAACTTCTTTTTTTGTAATTCCGGCTGGTTCTAATTTAATATGGTCCGGTTTCCGGCCCGCCGAATTAAGGTTGAAGGCGGGATCCGCCATCCAAAAAAAACACGGCCGAAAAAACCACAGGGGAGAAAGAAACCATGTTGATCAGGTATCTATTGGCCTTCGTGCTGAGCGTCGGTCTGGTGTCGGCGGCGATGGCCGCGGGGTCCACCAGTCCGTCAAAACCTTCGAAATTGGCAGTCGCCGAAAAGGCGGTAAAGGCCGGTAACTACAACCGCGCCATCGAACTGTTGCAAAAGGTGGTCGCCGGCGACTCGCAAAACGCCGACGCCTGGAACTACCTCGGCTTCAGCCAACGCAAGCTGAAGAAATTCGACCAAGCGCTCGGCGCCTATCAGAAGGCGCTGGCCATCGATCCGGAACACCGCGGCGCCAATGAATATCTGGGCGAGCTTTATCTGCGGACCGGCAACCTGGCGAAGGCCAAGGAACGGCTCAAGAAGCTGGACGACGTTTGCACATTCGGCTGCGATGAGTTCGACGACCTGAAGCAGGCAATCAAGGCCTACGAGGCGAGCAATAAAGGCTGATCGGCCTTGACGGCCTTATCCATTGTTGGTGATTACGGACCGTCGATGGCCGCGTTCGCCGTTTTCGGACTGCTTCATTCCATCGGCGCCCAGGAGCCCTTTAAAAATGCGTTGGCCCGTTGGACCGGTTCGTTTTTCGTCGATTATTTCTGGCGTCTCGTCTATTGCGGGCTCAGTTACTGGGCCCTCTATTACGGTATCGCGGCGTTGCACTGGGCGCGGAACGTCGAGTACGACTATTGGCTGATCGCCTATCCTGACTGGCTGTGGCGGGTCGTTGTCGTCCTGCACCTGGGATCCGTCGCCTTGCTTTACACCGCCTTTCTGCAAAGCGATTACCCGGAATTTCTGGGTTTCAAGCAGGCGTACCGGGGACTTCTGGTGATGTTCGGCGGGTCCAGGGCGTCGACGAATTTAGAACTTTTCGGCACCCACCGTCTCGTCGTCAGCGGTGTTTACCGCTGGGTGCGGCACCCGATGTTGGTCGGCGGGCTTTTGTTTTTGCTGACCAGCGGGCCGTCGCTGAACAACGTCGTCTACACCGCCATGTATACGGCCTATATGCTGATCGGCGGCTACTTCGAGGAAAGGCGCATGATCAGGATCTTCGGGGAGGATTATCGCCGCTACCAGCGCCAAGTGGGCGCCTATTTCCCGCGTCTCGGGCGCCGGCGGGAGGCATGATGGGGGAGATGCTGGAAAAACTCTCTGAATTTTTTTATGACCCCGTGGTGTTCTGGACGGCGCCCCTGGTGCTCGTCGCCTTGGCGGCCGGCTGGCGCCGGGTCCGGGCGCGGGGCCCTCGGCGTCCTTCGGGAACACCTCCCGGTCATCGCTCGGGAGACCCGCAACGGCCGGGCGACGACTGTTAACGCAGTCCCTTGGTATAAAATACCAATTCAGCGACAGGTAGTGGGTCAGTTTGAGTAAAGTTGATTTTGTTTATGAGGGCGAATAATTAAAATTCATAAAGAGACCGGGCCCACTAACGCCGGGCGACGATAAACACCCGGCGGAACGGATACAGCGTCTTGCCGTCGGCGCGCCGGGGATAGGCCTTTTGCACCAGCGCCGAATAGGCGGCGAAGAAATCTTCCTTCTCGTCGCCATCGAGCGCGTCCAGCACCGGTTTCAGGTACGAGCCCTTCAACCATTCGGCGGCCGCGTTGTCGCCTTCGAGTTCCTGGATATAGGTGGTTTCCCAGATATCCAATTCGGCCGCAACGGGCTTGAGGATTTGGTGATAGGCGGCCGGCGACGCCACCGGGTCCGGACGCAGGGTCGGCCCGATCTTGTCCAGCCACGGCCCCGCCGCTTCGCGGATGCAGGTGTGCGACGGGGCGGCGAAATTGCCCGGCATCTGCACCGCCAGCACGCCGCCGGGCTTCAGGCCCTGCATTAGGCGCGGAAACCGCGCCCCGTGATCGTCCAGCCAATGCAGCACGGCGTTGGAAAACAGAACGTCGGCGGGGACCGGCGCCGACCAATCCGCCAGGTCGGCCTCGGCCCACAACAGTTCGGGATGGTCCTTTTCGGCCCGGGCCAGCATGTCGGGCGAATTGTCGAGCCCGGTGACGCTCGCCTCCGGCCAGCGGTTCTTGAGCAGGATGGTCGAATTGCCGGGGCCGCAGCCGAGGTCATAGACGATTCCGGGGTCCTCGACATCGACGCGGGCCAGAAGGTCGAGCGCCGGGCGCAGCCGGTGGCCGGCGAATTTCAGGTATTGGCCGGGGCTCCAGACATGGGCCATGTCATTGTTTTTCGGGCAGCTTAATGCGGAAGCCGGCGCCCTGGAACGGGCTGCCTTCCGGCGGATCGATCAGGGTTACGTCGCCGCCGTGGGCGCGGGCGATGTCGCGGACGATCACCAGGCCGAGCCCGGTGCCGCCGTCCCTGGCCGACCCGGCGAAGGGCTGGAACAGTTTTTCCCTAGCTTCCGGAGCCAGGCCGGGCCCGTCATCGACGACATCGATGATGATCCAGCCGTCTTCTAGGGTTGCGCGGACGAGGACATTCCTGGCCCCGGCCTCAAGCGCGTTCTGGCCGAGGTTGGTGAGGCCCCGGAAAAGCTGCTCGCGGTCGGCTTCCAGCTCCAAGTCATCGGCAACGTCGGACTGCCATCGGAACGCCCCTTCTTCCTCGCAATAGGACGTCACCGTCCCGCCGGCTTCGTCGACCAGACCCTTGAGCTTGAAGCGGCTGATGTCGAGGTGCGGTTCGGTGTCGCTGACGTATCTCAGGGTCTGGGTGCACAGGCCCACGGCCCGGTCGATGGCGGACAAGAGCCTCGGCATCACTCTTTTGACTTCCGGGTCGTCGATGTCGGCCAGCTTGTCCGACGCCAGCACCGCCGTCGCCAGGCTGTTGCGCAGGTCGTGGTTGATCTTGGCAACGGCGGCCCCGAGCGCCGCCAACCGCGTTTTTTGCTGAAGCGCGGCGCGCAATTCGTCCTGCATCACCGCCAGCTCGCGCTGGGCGATGCCGACTTCATCGGTCCGCCGGCTCGGTTGTATTACCCGGGCGCTGTTTTCGGGCTCGGCGCGAAACAGCGCCATGCTTTCGGTGATTTGCCGCATCGGCCGGACCATCAGCAAGTGCAGCGACAGGTAAACTAGGCAGGCGGTAAAAAGCGAGATGACGATCGACAGGTTCAGGATACGGCCGGAATAATCCAGCATCGCGGCCCGCATGGGCCATTCGTCGATCAGCACCTCGACCATTACCTTCGGGTCCTTGGGCGACGGGCCGAGGACGCGGAGAATGCGGTTTTCGTTTTGCGACAGGGTCGAATACGCTTGGCGGATCCAGCCAAAAAAGGTGTCCTGGCGCAGATCGATGGTCAAATCGATCTTCGGCGGCATGTCCTTGGACACCATCAACATCCGCCGGTCGGGGCGGTTGACGACGATGCCGTAGGCCTCGGTGTGGAACAGAAGCGTTTCTTCCAGGGCCTTTTCGACCTTTCTTTCGGGCATGTTCTCGATCGCCAGCATGCTGAGGTGGGCGCGGGCGATGTTTTCCTCGAGATAGACCTTGCGGTATCGGGCCACGGACGGCGTCCAGATCAGGAATTCCGCCAGCATGACGAAGAACACCGTCAGCAACAGCAGCTTAAACGACAAACTGTGCAGGAATCGCGGACGGTGCGGCCTTGTCTCGGTTTCCGACATCGTCTTCAGCCTACCTCAAACGAAGTGTTTTTCCCAAGCCGGACCGAAGCCGGGTCCAAGCCGGGGGGAGGGCGCCCCCGTCAGCCGAACCGGCCCAGGAACCTGACGATCCTGCGCGTCCGTTCGCTGAACAGCGACGGCGTGTAGAAACTGCCCGCGGCGCGCTTGGAGACCTCGCCCAGAGTCGGATAGGGGGCGACCATCTGGGCGATGGCGCCGACCTTGATCCTGCGGCTCATGGCCAGCACCCAGGTGTGGATCAGCTCGCCGGCATGGGCCCCGGCAATGCCGCAGCCGAGGATGTGGCCGTTGGGCCGGACCACGGCCTTGATTAGGCCTTGGGTGGCGGCTTCGGCCTGGGCGCGGTCGTTTTCGTGGAAAGGCCAGCGCAGGATTCGAAACTCAAAGCCGGCCTTTTGCGCCTGTTTCTCGGTCAGGCCGACCTGGGCCAACTCGGGGTCCGTATAGGTGACCCAGGGAACGGCCCGGTGATCGGCCTTGGCCGGCCACCGGAACAGCGCGTTCTTGAGCACGACCCCGGCATGGTAACCGGCGACGTGGGTGAATTGCAGGCCGCCGATGACGTCGCCGATGGCGAACACCCGCTTGTTGGTGGTGCGCAGGCGGGCATCGACCTCGATGCCCTTGTCCGAATAGGCGATGCCGGCTTTTTCCAGGTCCAGCCCCTGGACGTTGGCACGGCGGCCGGCGGCGACGAGGATGCGGGAGCCTTCGATGGTCCTCTCAGGCCCGCCGTTTTCCCGGTCCTCAACGGTGACCGCGACGCCGGAGGACGTTTTGCGGGCGCTTTTGACGCCGGCGCCTTCCTGGATGTCGACGCCCTCGGCGGCCAGCCCGCGGCGCACCACGTCGACCAGCTCGGGGTCGTCCTGGGGCATGATGGTGAATATCTCCAGCACCGTCACCCGGGATCCTAAGTTGCGGTGCGCCTGCGCCAGCTCGACGCCGATGGGCCCGCCGCCGATGACGATAAGGTGCCCCGGCAGATCGTCGGCGTAAAAAATCGTCTCGTTGGTGTCATAGCCCGCTTCTTCGAGGCCCGGGATCGGCGGCACGAAGGGCGACGACCCGGTGGCGACGACGAA
>JADFNT010000081.1 GCA_022563215.1 Pseudomonadota bacterium | reverse complement strand
CCCTCCGCCAACACCATCATCATAAACCGTGCCGACCAATTCGGACTGGCGCAACTTTATCAATTACGGGGCAGGGTGGGGCGCTACAAGCATCAGGCCTACGCCTACCTTTTGATTCCGGGGACCCTGGCCATCAGTCCCGAAGCGCGCAAAAGAATCTACGCCATTGAAGAAATGAACGAACTGGGAGCGGGATTCCAACTGGCGGCAAGGGATATGGAAATCCGTGGAGTGGGAGACATGCTGGGGCACAAGCAATCCGGGCATATAAGCACCATCGGATTTGATTTATACTGCAAGTTGATTGAGGAGGCGGTCAAAGAAATTCAGGGAGAAAAAGTTGAGTCCGTGATCCAGCCGGAAATTGATCTCATGGTCAAAGGCTACATTCCCAGGGACTACATCGAAAGCCTCAACCAGCGATTGGAGATTTATCGCCGCATTCAATTGATAACGGATCTTCAGGAATGCCAATCCCTGAATGGCGAAATGCTCGACCGGTACGGAGTGGTTCCCGAACCCGTTGAAAAACTTATGGAATTATTGGAAATAAGAATTCTTTGCCAAAAACTTCATATTTCCAAGGCCAAATTAAAAGGCCATCAGGCCTACCTGACGGTGGAGCCCGGAACCCCGGTGGCTCCTGCGACGATTGCTTCCCTGGTGGATAAAAGGTTGAAATTTTTATCTGAGTATCAATTAAGCGTCACCATCGACCGTAAAGGATGGCGGCAGGACATAAAAACCGTCAAACACAACCTGAAAGCTTTATTGAGTTCCCATCGTGCTGAATAAAATTATGCAGACCTTGCAGTCTCGAGCCATTCATCGTAATTGTTTGATTTTTATGATATTATTTTCCACAGCTTGCTCATCGGGAGTGGGCTCCTCCGATGGCGTCAAAGAAACCGCGACCATTGCTATAGTCAATGAGGAAAAGATCAGCGTCAAGGAATTCCGCGAAAATCTTGAAAAGCACATGAGAAAATATCGGGTGGACAATAGCGACCCGCTCGACTCCAATTCCTTTCTCTGGCTAAAGACCAATGCTCTCAATGAGATGATTCAAAATACCCTGTTCAGGCAGGAAGCCGGGAAAAGCGGGATATCTCTTTCAGAGGAAGAAATTGAAAACGTTCTTCTGGAAGCGAAAAACGGGTACGAGGAAAAAGCATTTAAAAAGTATTTGGAAATTGAAAATATTCCCCAGGAGACATGGGAAAACGATTTGAAAAATAATCTGTTAACAAAAAAATTAATTGACAAAAGGGTGAATAATAACGTAACGGTTAATGAGCAGGAAATACGAAAATACTTTGAGGAACATGCGGGGGAGTTCCATAAGGCAAAGCAGGTCAAAGCGCTCCACATCATGGTCGAAACCGAAGAAGAGGCTTTGCGGATAAAAAAGCTGTTGGATTCCAAGGCTGGGGATTTTGTTGAATTGGCGCGTGAACTATCTCTGGGACCCGAAGGCGCGGAAGGCGGCGATTTGGGATATGTGGAGGAAGGCCATATGCCGCCTGAACTGAATGTTATTTTCAAACTAAAAAAAGGTGAAATCAGCAATATAATACGCACTCCTTATGGGAGTCATCTTTTCAAGGTTGTAGATAAAAGAAAAGACCGTAAAATGAGTTATGATGAGTCGCGAAAAATCATTCATGACAAACTTGTTCGAGAGCGGCAGGATAAAGCGTTTCATGAATGGCTTTTGGATCTAAAGGGAAAAGCGAATATTGAAATCAAAAATGACATTTTGGCGAAAATTGGTTAATCCGATAGCGGTGGTATTGGGGCTTGCGGTGATCCTGCTGGCGGCCCAGCCCGTTTGGGCTAAGGTGGTGGACCGTGTCGTGGCGACGGTCAATGGAGTGATCATCACCCTGAGTACGGTGCAGGAAAGAGCCGCCATTTTGAAACAGCAAATGCAGGCCTCTGGCAATTCTCTAAAGATAATCAAGATGCGAAACAGAGCGCTAAGGGATCAACAAAGATTGGCAGCCATGCCGATGACATTCGAGGCTATATAACAGATACGGTAATTCAGCCAGAACTGGCATCCGGTACGAAGCAAATCCGAGTGCGTGCAGGAGACATTCACAAGGCAATGCAATTGAACCAGCGCCTTCCCGCCGTCTGCAGCGCGCTGGAGTCGAAAAAATTAGCCGATATTTGTGGTGTGGAAATCGTGCATCGTGAAGGACCACGGCAAGGCGCGAACGCCGTCTTCATATTCAGACTTCGAGAGGTCGGAAGCGCTCGGACACAGGCACCGAAACGTGAGCCTCAGAAAGAGCCAATTCAGCGACCGCGCTCAAGGCTTAGTAGCTTCAACGACAACACAAACGCCGTGTATTGGCTATCGTGTGTCAGTCAAAAGCGAACAGCCCCGGCGACAGCCAAAGATCTCTATATTTCAGACCTATTCTCCAAGGCTCGATCGTATATCGAAAGCACTGGTGCACCTTGGTTCATTCTGTCTGCCAAGTACGGTCTGGTTTCGCCTGACTCGGTGATCGCGCCCTACGATCTGACACTAAACAAGATGGCCATCGCCGATCGGCGGCAATGGGCTGAACGGGTTTTGGATCAGGTGGATAAGCAAAGCCTAGAACCTCAACGAATCGTCATGTTGGCTGGTGCCCGCTACCGCGAATTTCTTGTGCCGATATTGGAGGCCAAGGGCATCGAGGTCGCCAGCACCGCCCTCATGAGCGAAGCGCTGGCGGAGGTCCTGCCCGCGACGCCCCTGGCCGTGCCCTCGGGCCCCACCTTCCGGGCGGCGATAAAGGTATCGGTCCCGGAACCGCTTCCCAGGTCGAGCACGTTTTCGCCGTCCTTCAGATCGGCAAGGTGGAAATAGTAGCCAACGCCGGCAAACGATTTTATGGAATCGGCGGGAATGCGGTCCAGGTCGTCGGCCGGATAGCCGAGCCGTTCGGTCAGCCCGCGGCCCAATTCGAAATGAAATTCTCCGTGCGGGTCGTCGGCGACCCGGCGGTACATTTCCTTGACCTGGCCTTCCAGGGATTCCTCGTCAACCTGCTGTTTGGCGGGTGCGGTTTCGTTGGCCACGCGGTTCCTCCCTTGCTGGCGTTGGGATCGGGTCTTCAAAACGTTTTCTAATTTAGCGGCAACGAAAGTAGCAGGAATCGAGGGCCTCGGCCTTAACTTTCCAACTCATAATCCGCCAGCGCCTCATAATGTGCGCCGCCTTGGCCGAGGTGGCTTCGGTAGAGGGTGAAGCAGCCAACGTCGAACGGCCCGGCGGAAAATCCGTTCAGGGCCTCAAGATAATGCCCGACTTCCGAGGCCGAGCCCCTCTTCATCCGCGCCAGGGTCACGTGGGGTTTGAATTTCCGGTGTTCGGGCTCATGGCCCAGGTGCACCAGGGCGTGTTCCACCTTGGCCCGCAGCCGCATTAGGGGTTCGGACATCCCGACCCCGGCCCAGACCGCGTGGACCCGGCCGCGGCGGTCGAAAAAGCCGAGTTCCGACAGCGCCAAAGGGAACCCAGGGGCCTCGATGGTAGCCAGCGCCTCGTCGATGTCGGTCTCGCCGCCGCCCGGCACCTCGCCGATGAAGCGCAGCGACAGGTGCAGGTTCTCAGGCTTCACCCAGCGCGCGCCCTGAAGCCCGCCCTTCAGTTCGCCCAGCCGGGCGCGGACGTCATCGGGAAGGGGAATGCCGACGAAAAGGCGCATGGCGATAGCTCCATCTAGGGCGCCGGGTTGGCGTGCCGGGCGTGGATCGCCTCGATACCTTCCACGACCTCGTCGGCCAGCACCATGTCCTCGGACCTGAGATTGGCCGCCAGTTGCTCTTCCGTCGTCGCGCCGATGATGTTGGCGGTCAGGAAGGGCCGGGAATTGACGAACGCCAGCGCCATCCCGGCCGGATCGAGGCCATGCTCGCGGGCCAGGGCCACGTAGGCTTCCGTCGCCTTGACCCCGGCCGGCTTGAAATAGCGCTGGAACTGAGGGAACAGGATGTGGCGGGAGCCGTCGGGCTTGTTGCCGTTCAGGTATTTGCCGGTCAAGGCGCCGAAGGCCAGCGGCGAATAAGCGAGCAGGCCGCAATCCTCGCGGATGGCGATTTCCGACAGGCCGACCTCGAAGGTCCGGCAGATCAGGTTGTAGGGGTTCTGAATGGAAGCGATGCGGGGCAGGCCGGCGCGCTCGGCGATTTCCAGGAACTTCATCATCCCCCACGGCGTCTCGTTGGAAACCCCGATGGCGCGGACCTTTCCGGCCTTGACCTGGGCCGCCAGCGCGTCGAGCTGTTCCTCCATCGGCGTCAGGTCGGCGGCCTCATCGTGGACGTAGTCGAGCTTGCCGAAATAGTTGGCCGGGCGCTCCGGCCAGTGGGTCTGGTAGAGGTCGATATAATCGGTGCCGAGCCTTTGCAGGCTCAAATCCACGGCCTCGGCGACGTTTTCCTTGGTCAAGCGGAGCCGGCCGCCGCGCACGTGCTTGAGGCCCGAACCGGGTCCGGTGATCTTGGTCGCCACGATCACGTCGGAACGGTTGGCCTTAGCCTTCATCCAGGCGCCGATGATCTTTTCCGTCAAGCCCTGGGTTTCCGGCTTGCCGGGAAACGAATACATCTCGGCGGTGTCGATGAAGTTGACGCCGTTGTCGAAAGCCATGTCCAGTTGCCGGTGGCCTTCGGCTTGCGAGTTCTGCTCGCCGAAGGTCATGGTGCCGAGGCACAGGCGGCTGACCTTGAGGCCGGTGCGGCCCAGTTCGTTCATTTTCATTGCAAGGAACCTTGTCTTAGAGAAATAGCGCCAGCACGCCGGTATAGCCGTAGAGGCGGTTGCTTGAAATTTCGCCGTTGCCGAAAAAGCCGACCAGCGGGAAATCGCCCATCCGGTCGCGGATCAGGGCCATTTCCCGGCCTTCCTCGCCGAACATGTTGGGGCCGCGGGCGACGCAGGAGAAATACACTCCGCCCCGGGGCGAGCCCGGCAGGCGCTTCTTCAGGTTTTCGATCATCGAGCCCAGATCTTCCTCGGCGCTTTTGGGATCGCGGCGCACGAACATCACCCGGTCGCCGGCCTTGACCTCCTCGCCGACGGCCAGCCAGCCGCGCACCGGGTCGATGCCCATCAGGTTGCGGACCACGTAATCGCCGGTGTCGGACCCCTCGACGGGGAACGCGGCGTGGATGTAGCCGGCGGCCTTGTTGAGGTCGCGGGCGAGAAGCTCGCCGACCTCGTCCTTGAACACATCGAGCGCCTTTTTCCCGTCGAGACCGATGATGACGTTGTCCAGGCAGTCCGACACCACGTGGCTGCCGCCGACGGGAACGCAGCCCTGGGAAAGGCCCGTCGCCACCTCGACGCCGGGCGCGAACAGGACGCCGGACAGGCCGCCCTGGGTAATCTCGCCGGCGACCTGGGACAGGGCGCCCCGGGATGAACTGAGGCCGCCGACCAGGAAATCCGCCGCGGTCAGGCTCAGGCTTTCGATCAAATCGGTGGTCAGCGGGTTGGTCGGGTCGCCGTGGACGATGGCGAAGGGCGGCGAGGCCTCCTCCGCCCACGCCCTGACGGAGGACGAGAGCCCCTGTTCGGGGTCGGTGACGGCGGGAAAGACGCAAAAGCTGTCCTTCGGCAGGTCGCCGATCATCGCCGCCGCCGCCGGGCGGTCGAAATATTCGACCCCGGACGCGCAGATGCCGATGCCGACGCTGCCGACCCAGTCCTCGACGCCGGTGGTCTGGCGCAGGTAGGTGAGGATGGAGCCCAGCTCGTCGGCCATCATGTCGGTGACGTAGATGAACCCGAGCCGGTCGCCGCCGCCGTTGCCGGCTCCGGCTTCCAGGCCGTCGGCGAGGCTCTTGGCGAGCCCGGCCCAGTCGTCGGCTTCGGCATGGGAAAAGGTGAACGAGGTCATTGTTTAGGGCGGTCCTTAAAAAAGGCCGTTAAAAAAGCTCAGAGGCCCGGGGTCGGTTTTTTTTACCCCGCCCCGGCCCGGCCTTCAACGCCGGATATCGTGGGGATTTTCCGGCTTATACCAAAAACACTGCGGCTATTGATCGGGGTGGGTTTTGTGCCATATATAGCCGCAACGGAGTTCTGAACCTTTTATTCGCCACAGGAGTTGTTTTCATGGCACTCGGACCTGAGCCTAAGTTTTCGCTTCGCACCGGGCAGATGAGCCCGGCCGAAGCCGCCGCCGCCGAAATCGACGTCGGCCTTCGGGAGTATATGCTCCGCGTTTACAACTACATGGCGTCGGGCCTGGCGCTGACCGGCATCATCGCCTATGGCTCCGCCAACACCCCGGCGATCCTCAACCTTCTCTACACCACCAGCCCGGACGGTTTCCTTCAGCCGACCATGCTGGCCTGGATCGCCATGATTTCGCCGCTCGGGTTCGTGTTGGCGCTGTCGTTCGGCATCAACCGCATGAGCCCGACAATAGCGCAGGCCGTGTTCTGGGGCTTCTCCGCCTGCATGGGGCTGTCGCTGGCGCACATTTTCCTGTCCTACACCGGCACCTCCATCGCGCGGGTATTCTTCATCACCGCGGGCACCTTCTCCGCCATGAGCCTGTATGGCTACACCACCAAGCGCGACCTCACCGGATTGGGCTCGTTCATGTTCATGGGCCTGATCGGCATCATCATCGCCAGCATCGTCAACATGTTCCTGCAAAGCACGGTCATGCAATTCGTGATTTCGGTGATTGGGGTCCTGGTGTTCGTCGGCCTGACCGCCTATGACACGCAGAAGATCAAGAACATGTACTCGGAAATCGACAGCGCCGATACCGCCACCAAGAAGGCTTTAATGGGCGCGTTGACGCTGTATCTGGACTTCATCAACCTGTTCCTGATGCTGCTCCGGCTGTTCGGCACACGCCGCTAGCCTTCCGCGCATCCTAAAAAACCGCCCGGGAGAGGGTTTCTCCCGGGCTTTTTTTGTCCAACTTCAAGCCATCCGGTTCGGCGGCTCGTTGCCGGGATAAGCTTTCGCCAATGGCTTAAAGGCAGGCGGACCGCCGGTTTTATGTAAAATCCCCGTTCTCCCGCATGCTTTTATCGTGATATTCTTCGGACTGGGAAGGCGCGGGAGTTCCATCACCGAAGGGTTCTACCGGGAGTTTGGTACGGAGGTGTCACCTTGACCGATTTAACGATCGGTTCCGCGTCTTCGCTGCAATTCGCCATCGACGCAAGACCGACCCTTACGTCCATCGGACCGTCAGGGGGTTCCGGCGCGCCCGAGGGGAAAATCCCGTCGGCCCTGTCCCTGGTGCGCAACGGCGGCGGCGTGCGGCTCAATATCAACGATGC
>JADFNT010000080.1 GCA_022563215.1 Pseudomonadota bacterium | reverse complement strand
CGCCGGGCACCGTAACCATCGACATCGACAAGGACATCATGATCGTTCACGCATTGACCCGGAACGCTGCCGAGGATCTTGAAAGCGGCGATATGGACCGCCGGGTGACGGCCCTGGAAGCCCATCCACCGGCCGAAGAATTACCTCCCCCCCCGCTCCCGGGAGGCCAAACCAAATGATGTTTGCCGTGACCGCCGCCGCCGTCCTCGTGACCATGGCTCTGACCTTATACCGATCGATCAAGGGGCCGACCGTCTATGACCGCATCCTGGCCATTAACGCCTTCGGCACCCTGACGGTGGTGTTGATTTCCGTTTACGGGTTCTTGAGCGGCCGCCCCGATTTTCTCGACCTGGCCTTGGTCTATGCGCTGATCAACTTCATCAGCACCATCGCGGTCTCTAAATACGTCGAATTCTCCCACATGGGCCGTCCGACCGGCGGCGATGAGCTGGGAGACATGTGATGGCCTTGTTTCTTGAAATCCTCAGTTGGGGACTGCTGATCATCGGTTCGGTGATGCTGATCATCGGCGGCATAGGCATGGTGCGCCTGCCCGATGTTTTTTCGCGCATGCACGGGGCCGGCATTATCGACACCATGGGCGCGTGCACGATTCTTTTGGGGCTGACGTTTCAGGCCGGGCTCGGCATCGTCACCATGAAGCTGGTCCTGATCGTCGTCTTCATTGTGTTTACCAGTCCGACGGCGACCCATGCCTTGGCCCGGGCGGCGCTTCACGGCGGCGCCCGTCCACAGTTGGATGAACCGGTCGATGATGACCCCGCCAGCCAAGGAGAGGCGTCATCGAAGACCTGATTATCATTTCGCTGATGGTCTTCATGGCGGTAACCGGCTTCGCCATTGCCAGGCTCCGGAACCTGTTCGGCGTCGTCATGTTGACGGGTATTTTCAGCCTCATGTCGGCGGTGCTGTATGTGGTTCTGGATGCCGTCGACGTGGCCTTCACCGAAGCCGCCGTCGGCGCCGGCATCGCCACGGTCTTGATGCTCAGCACCCTGGCGCTGACGTCCAGCGAGGAAAGGGTTTCCGAAGACGGAAAACCGATGTGGGCGTTGGGGCTGGTGGTGGTGACCGGGGCCGTTTTGATCTATGGCACCTTGGACATGCCGCCGTTCGGCGACGCCTACGCGCCCATCCATCACCACGTCGCGCCCCGGTACCTTGAAAGATCCGGCCAGGAAGTCGGCATTCCCAACGTCGTCACCTCGATACTGGCCAGCTATCGCGGTTATGACACCCTGGGCGAGGTTTACGTCATTTTCACCGCCGCCTGCGGCGTCCTTCTCATTATCGGCCAGCCGAAACGGGGACGGCGGCGGACGCTCAGGATGCTGGTCGGGGAAATGCGTCACGGCATGAGGCAGAACGTCATCCTTCGGGTAGTGTCGAAGCTGTTGATCCCGTTCATTCTGGTGTTCGCCCTTTACGTCCAATGGCACGGCGACTTCGGGCCCGGCGGCGGGTTTCAGGCCGGGGTCATTTTCGCCTCTGGATTCATTCTCTATGCGCTGATCTTCGACGTCGACACGTCCCGCATGGTGGTTCCCTCCGGGGTAACGCGGTTGCTTCTGGCTCTCGGCGTTTTACTTTATGCGGGGGTCGGCGTGGTCGGGTTGTTGCGGGGCGGCAATTTTCTCAATTATTCCGTGCTCGCCGAGGAACAGACCGTCGGCCAGCATCTCGGCATACTTTTGGTCGAATTCGGCGTCGGCCTGACCGTGGCGGCGGCGATGATCACCATTTTCTTCACCTTCGCCCGCCAGGAACACTGAGGGAACCGCTGAACCATGGAATTCCTCGGCCTGCTCAATTATTGGATCATCGTCGTGCTGATGATGACCGGTTTTTACATCGTCATCGCCCACAACAACCTGGTTAAGAAGATCGTCGGCTTGAACATTTTTCAGGTTTCGGTGTTCGTATTCTACATCACCATGGCCAAGGTCAAGGGCGGCACGCCGCCGATCCTGGCCGAAGGCATCGAGATCTATTCCAATCCGCTGCCCCATGTCCTGATCCTGACCGCCATCGTCGTCGGCGTCGCGACGACGGCGTTGGGGCTGGCGTTGGTGGTCCGCATCCGCGACGCCTACGGCACCATCGAGGACGATGAAATCGAGGCGCAGGAGAACGAGCTGTGATGGCCGCTCATTATCCGGCCCTGCAAGTGGTCCTGGCGTTGCTGGCGGCACCCGTTTGCCTGATCCTGCGCCGGCCCAATGCCGCCTGGGCCGTGGCCACGGTGATCACCTGGATTTCGCTGGCCCTCGCCTTGTCGCTGCTGGGCCGGGTGTGGGAAACGGGAGTCATCCTTTACCCGATGGGGGATTGGGCGGCGCCGTGGGGGATCGAATACCAGATCGACACCGTCAACGCCTTCATGCTGGTTATCGTCACCCTTATCGGTTCGGTGGTCATGCCTTTCGCCCGGGCCAGCGTCGAGGCGGAGATCGAGGAAGAAAGAATTTACCTGTTCTATTGCATGTATCTTCTCAACCTGGCGGGGCTGCTGGGGATCGCCATTACCGGCGACGTCTTTAATCTTTTCGTGTTCCTGGAGATTTCGTCGCTGTCGTCCTACGTCATGATCAGCCTGGGTAGGGATAAACGGGCCTTGACCGCCGCTTACCGGTATCTGGTCATGGGCACCATCGGCGCCACTTTCTACCTTATCGGCGTTGGCATGATGTACATGATGACCGGTACGCTGAACATGGCGGATCTGGCGACCATCCTGCCCGCCGTCGCCGACAGCCGCACCGTCATGGTGGCGCTGGGATTCCTGACCGTGGGGCTGGGTTTGAAGCTGGCGCTGTTTCCCCTGCATCTGTGGTTGCCCAACGCCTATGCCTATGCGCCGTCGGCAGTGACGGTGTTCCTGGCGGCGACGGGAACCAAGGTCGCCGTTTACGCTTTCATCCGGATTTTCTTCACCGTCTTCGGTGGGGTGGAGATTTTCACCGCCGGAGTCATTCCCGAGATTCTGGCGGTGCTGGCGGCCCTGGCAATGATCGGCGCTTCGGCGGTGGCCATTTACCAGACCGACGTCAAGCGCCTGTTGGCGTATTCCTCGATCGCCCAGATCGGTTACATGGTTTTGGGCATTTCCATGGTCACGGTGACGGGCCTGGCCGGCACCATCGTGCATCTGTTCAACCACGCGATAATGAAAGGCGGCCTGTTCATGGCCATGGGCTGCATCCTGTTCAAGATCGGCTCCGTCCAATTGGACCAGTTCGAGGGCCTCGGCAAACGCATGCCGGTGACCATGGCGGCCTTCGTCGCCGGCGGGTTCAGCCTGATCGGGGTGCCGCTGACGGTCGGCTTCGTCTCCAAGTGGTACCTGGTCCAGGCGGCCCTGGAGAAAGGCTGGTGGCTGGCGGTCGCCGTTATCCTGGTGTCGTCCCTGATGGCCGTTATCTATATATGGCGGGTGGTCGAAGTCGCTTATTTCCGGCCCCCGCCCAAGGGCTCGGCGGAGGTCTCCGAAGCTCCTTTGTCGATGCTGGTGCCGTTGTGGATTTTGATCGGCGCGTCCTATTACTTCGGCATTGACGCCACCCGGACCCTCGACATCGCCTTCGCCGCCGCCGAGTCGTTGTTCGGTGGCCCCCTATGACCGTCGAGTTGGCCATCATCTTGGCGGTTGCGGTGCCGTTCGCCGGCGCGGTGCTGATCCCCCTCGCCAGGGCCACGCCCAACCTGCGTGAAACGGTGACGCTGGTGTGCGCGGCGCTGCTATTCTATCTGGTATCGGTCATTTATCCCACCGTCGCCGCCGGCGGCGTGCCCGAGGTTTACCTGTTCGAGATGCTGCCGGGGCTTTCCGTCTTTTTCCTGGTCGAACCCTTAGGGATGATCTTCGCCGGCGTCGCGAGTTTCCTGTGGATCGCCACCTCGGTTTATTCCATCGGTTACATGCGCGGCCACAACGAGGAAAACCAGACCCGTTTTTACGCCTGTTTCGCCATTGCCCTGGGCGCCGCCATGGGAATCGCCTTTGCCGGCAATATGCTGACGCTGTTTATTTTCTACGAGGTTTTGACCCTTTCGACCTTCCCCTTGGTTGCCCACGCCGGCACCGAGGATGCGAAGCGGGCCGGACGGGTATATCTGGGCGTCCTGCTCGGCACCTCCCTCGGGTTTCAGCTTTTGGCCATCATCTGGACCTGGACCCTCGCCGGGACCCTGGACTTCACCGACGGCGGAATCCTCGCCGGCAAGGCCGACGGCCTGACGGCGGGGATTCTTCTGGCTCTTTATACCTTCGGCATCGGCAAGGCCGCCTTGATGCCCTTCCACCGCTGGCTTCCCTCCGCCATGGTGGCGCCGACCCCGGTCAGCGCCCTTTTGCACGCCGTCGCCGTGGTCAAGGCCGGCGTTTTTACCGTCGTCAAGGTGGTGGTTTATATCTTCGGCATCGATTTCCTGTTCGACATCGGGGTCAGCGAATGGCTTCAGTACATGGCCGCGGCGACGATCCTGATCGCGTCCCTGGTCGCCATGACCCAGGACAACCTGAAGGCCCGGCTGGCCTATTCGACCATCAGCCAGCTTTCCTACATCATCCTCGGCGCCATGCTGGTGACGGATTTAGGCGTAATCGGCAGCGGCATGCATATCGCCATGCACGCTTTCGGCAAGATCACGCTGTTTTTCTGCGCCGGCGCCTTCATGATCGCCGCCCACAAGACCGAAATCAGCCAGATGCGCGGCATCGGCCGCGCCATGCCGTTTACCACCCTGGCCTTTTTTATCGGCAGCCTCAGCGTCATCGGCCTGCCGCCCATGGGCGGGCTATGGAGCAAGTGGTATTTGGCGTTAGGCACATTGGAGGCGGGAAAGCTGTGGCTGCTCGGCGTGCTGATGGTCAGCTCGCTTCTCAACGTCGCCTATCTTTTGCCGATCCCGTTCAGGGGATTCTTCTCCAGCCCCGAGGAAAACCCGCCGCTCAAGTCGAGCCACGACCACGATAGGGAACACGACCACACCCACGATCATGACCGGCCGAACGGCATCAAGGAGGCGCCGGTGGCCTGCCTGATCGCTATCGGTGTCACCTCGGCCGGCTGCCTGGTGTTGTTTTTCTATCCCGATCCGGTCTACGAACTGATGCGGATGATAGTCGCGCCATGAGGACCATGGGAATGGAGACATGACACGCAAACCGCAAGGCGGAGGCAAGGGCCGGGGCCGGCAAAAGAACACGGCCCGGCGCAAGGCCAAGGGCCAGGCCCAGCACAAGGCCAAAGGCCCGGGAAAGGCCAGGGCGCGTCAGAAGGGCGTCGGAAAACGCCCGAAGGTCCGCCGAGGGAGCGCCACGACCGAGCATTGGCTGAGGCGGCCCGAGACCATTCGCAAGCTTTGGATTGGCGGCTTACTTGTGCTTGCCGGCCTCGTTGCCGTCGAGACGTGGGTCGCCAACCACGGCTATTTCGGCATCGACGGCATATTCGCCTTCAACGCATGGTTCGGTTTCGCGTCTTGCGGCGTCATGGTCGTCATCTCCAATGGGTTGGGGAAATTACTCAAGCGCGAGGACACCTACTATGACCTCGATTGACACATTCCCGCCCGGCCTGGTCCTCATCCTCGGCGCCTTCCTGCTGCCGTTCCTCCGCGGCACTCTCCGCAACGCGTGGATCCTGCTGCTGCCGGTATTCGTGCTGTGGCTGGTCTGGCGCGTCCCCGACGGCCCGGTGCTGACCTTCGCCTTTCTTGACTACACGCTGACCCCGGTCAAAGGCGATGTGCTGAGCCGCCTGTTCGCGATCATCTTCGCCATCATGGCGTTCGCCGGCGCCTTGTTCGCCATGAACCAGAGCCGCATCGTCGAACTCACCGCGGCCTTCGTCTATGCCGGCAGCGCCATCGGCGTGGCGTTCGCCGGAGACCTCATTTCCCTGTTCGTGTTCTGGGAACTCATGGCCCTCGGATCGACCACGGTCCTGCTGGCGGCCGGCGGCCCGAAATCCACCCCGGCCGCCATGCGCTATCTGATCATGCACGTCATGGGCGGCTCGATCCTGCTGGTCGGTATCGTCGCCCAAATTGACGCCACCGGGTCCATCGACTTCGTGGCCATGAAGCCGGATTCCCTGGCCACCTGGATGATCCTCCTTGGCTTCCTGATCAACGCCGCGGCGCCGCTGCTGTCGTCGTGGCTGCCCGACGCCTATCCCGAGGCGTCGCCGGGTGGCATGGTGTTTCTGTCCGCCTTCACCACCAAGACCGCCGTCTACGTGTTGATCCGCGGCTTTCCGGGCGCCGAGGTGCTGGTCTTCGTTGGCCTCTACATGGTGTTCTACGGTATCTTTTACGCGCTCCTGGAAAACGACATGCGGCGCATCCTGGCGTACTCCATTGTCAACCAAGTGGGGTTTATGGTGACGGGCATCGGGATCGGCACCGAGATGGCGCTCAACGGCGCCGCCTCCCACGCCTTCGCCCACATTATCTACAAGGCGCTGCTGCTGATGTCGGCGGGGTCGGTGCTCTACATGACGGGGAAACGCAAGTGCAGCGACCTCGGCGGCCTGTTCCAGACGATGCCGATCACCACGCTGTGCGGCATCATCGGGGCACTGTCCATCTCGTCGTTCCCGCTGACCTCGGGCTTCATCAGCAAGTCGATGATCTCGCAGTCGGCAGCCGACGAAAATCTCATGATCGTCTGGTTCCTGCTCGCCGCCGCTTCGGCCGGCGTCTTCCTCCACGCCGGCATCAAGTTCCCGTGGTTCGTATTCTTCCAGAAGGACTCAGGCCTGCGGCCGCCCGACCCGCCGCTCAACATGCGCCTCGGGATGATTTTCTTCGCCGCCTTGTGCATAGGCCTTGGCGTGTTTCCGGGCCCCCTCTATGCATTGCTGCCTTTCCCCGTCGCCTTCGTGCCGTATACGGCCGCGCATGTGGTCACGATATTGCAGCTTCTTATGTTCTCGGGCCTCGCCTTCTTCATCTGCCTGCCGATGATGAAGCGTACGCTGACGATAAGCCTCGACGCCGACTGGGCCTACCGCCGCCTCCTTCCCCGCTTGGTGCGGTATTTAGTCGCCACCTTCTCGCCCGTGGACAAGAAATTGCGCAACACCTTTATCGGGGTCATCAACAAGGCCATCAATGGGGCCTATCAATACGTCGGGCCGAAAGGCGTTTTGGCCCGGACCCTTCCGGCCGGGGCTATGGTGTTCTGGGCCGTTGCCCTGCTGGCCGGGTTTCTGGTGGCGTATCTGATTTAGAGGCCGAAGACCCGGCCCGACGGCTGGGACGCCTAACCGCCCAGGACAAGGCGGCCGACTTCGGGGGTTTCCCGCAATT
>JADFNT010000079.1 GCA_022563215.1 Pseudomonadota bacterium | reverse complement strand
TATTTCCTTAGTCACAATGTCAAAGAGCGCCCTCCGGCCGCGCCGGAAGGGAAAGAACGGATATAGAACATTTAGGTTATTTTGTCAACAGAATTTGGAACGGGGATAAGGGGTCATTTTGACCAACGCCCGCTTGTCGGCTTATAGCGGACCTTACCCTGAAGACCGTGTTCACTTCCGGAGATAGCCATAAGCAGACCTAGAAACCTGTGTGATAACTCCTAAAACTTTCAAAAACCTGGATATCCGGAAGAACCCCTTGAAAAAGCCTTTTTAAAGCCTGGGCAGAGCGGGCCTCGCCTTTGATGCTGCGGGGCTGCGGAAATGGGGGCCTATCCATACAAGCGAGTTTTACGCCCGCCAAATAGGCGCTACGATGGGATCAGGCCTTTCTTCAATTCGCGATTTGACGGATCATAGGAGGCGGGCCGGTTAGTGAGAACAGGTCAAGGATGCGCAAATCCAGGTGCGGAGATGACAAAAGGCGAAAGCGAACAGGTTTCAGTCCCATACAACGAATCCCTTTTGAACATCGTGAGGGGAAAAGCCCTATACAGCGGGAATTTCGACCAAGCCTTTCACGAGATTACCGAAACCGCCGCCAACACTCTCGGGGTTGAGCGTACGAGCATATGGCTGTTTGCCGATAACGGAAAAAAAATCCGTTGTGTGGACCTCTATGAGCATGAGCCACACCGCCATTCGGAGGGGGGAGAACTTACTGCGGCCGATTATCCGGCTTACTTCGCCGCGATGGAAGAAAATCGCGCCATTGTCGCGCACGACGCCCACGGTGATCCGCGAACCTCTGAGTTTTCTGAATCATATTTAACGCCCCTCGGCATTGTGTCGATGCTGGACGCGCCGATCCACTTTGACGGTCAGACAATCGGCGTCATCTGTCACGAACACATCGGGCAGGCCCGTCATTGGAATCCATCGGAAATCAACTACGCGAGCTCGCTTGCCGATCTCATATCCCATGCCCTTGAGGCCCGTGACCGGAAGCAGGCCGAGGAGGCACTCAAGGAGAGCGAGGAGCGTTTCAAGGATTACGCACGCACCTCGTCCGACTATTTTTTTGAAATGGATGACAACCTGCGCTTTTCCTATTTCTCGGATCGCTTTACGGAGGTGTCCGGCGTATCCCCAAAGGAACTGCTTGGGAAAACCAGACAGGAAACCGGAATCCCCGGCCTTGACGATGAGGATTGGCAGCGTCACTTGGCCGACCTGGACGCGCACAGGCCGTTCCGAAATTTCATCCACCCCCGCACCCACCCGGATGGCCAGGTTGTGTATTTGTCGATCAGCGGCGTACCGGTTAACGATGCTGACGGTAGCTTCATGGGCTACCGTTGCACCGGTACCGATAGGACGGCAGAGGTCGTGGCCCGGCAGGCGCTTGAGAAAAGCGAGGAACGGTTTCGCACCGTCGTCGATAACCTGCCCATCGGTGTCAATCTAAAGGACTTGGATGGCCGCTTCCTGTTGGTCAACAAGCAGTTGGCGACTTGGTACGGGTTTGCCGAGAAAGACCTCCTTGGCAAGACCGCTGCCGAGGCGCTCGACGAACCGGAACCGGCCAAGACGACACGGTTGGAAAGCGAGAGTCAGTTGTTAGAAACGGGCGGGGCGGTGACGCGGGAGGAGGAAAAACAACGTGCCGACGGGCGGTCGCAAGTCATGATCATCAACAAATTCCCGGTTTTCGACGCCGAGGGGAACCTGATCGGCTTCGGCTCGGCGAGCACCGACATCACAGAACTAAAGCGCACCGAACGAGAACTGAAAAACGCCCGAGAGCAGCTTGAAAACATTATCTCCAATCTCCCAGGGGGGATTTTCCGGCGGGTCCGTCACACGGACGGTTCCGAATCCCTTGAATACAACATGGGGCAGATACCTCAAGCACTCGGGGTTGAAGCCCAACTCGGTGAGAGTTCGCCAAAGTTCGTAAGCGATTTTATATTGCCAGAGTACCGTAAGATTCGTGAAGAGGCGGTCCGGAAATCAGCCGAATCGATGGAGCCATGTGTCTTTGAATATCCTATTCGTATGCCAGATGATTCCATCGTTTGGGTTCAGTCCGTTTCTGTCCCCCATCGCCGGGAGAACGGTGAAATTGTCTGGGACGGCCTTAACCTTGACATTACCGACCGGGTCCAAGCCGACGAGGAACGCCGCCTCGCACAAGCCCAAGCCGAGCAAGCAAACCGCGCCAAGTCTGAGTTCCTGGCCGTGATGAGCCATGATTTCCGTACTCCCCTAAACGCCATTCTCGGCTTCGCCGACATTATCAGCCATCAGTACTTCGGGCCGACCAGCGAGAAATACCAGGAATACGCCGAGGACATCCATTCCAGCGGCGAGCACCTGCTGACGTTGGTCAACGATATTCTCGATCTGTCGGCCATCGAGGCGGGAAAGCAATCCCTGGCCAAGGAGAAGCTGTCCACCCGGGAGATTTTTGCCGAGTGTGAAAGGATCATCGAAGATAAGGCACGTTCCAATGGCATCGACCTGGTGACGAAGGTTCCCAAGGGCCTGCCGCCCCTTTACGCCGACAAACGGGCGTTTAAGCAAATCCTTCTCAACCTGTTGTCGAATGCGGTCAAATTCACGCCTCAAGGCGGCAGGATCACGGTGTCGGTGAAGGCGTCAAAAAAGAATACGACATTGAAGGTCGCCGATACGGGGAAGGGCATTCCAGCCGATAAACTGCTGGGACTGACCGATCCCTTCACTAAGGGGGAGCACAATCCCTATTTGACCGAAGAGGGCTGGGGCCTGGGACTGACGATCACCAAGTCGCTGGTTGATCTCCATGACGGTAAGCTGGATATCAAGAGCAAGGTCGGAAAAGGGACAACGGTCACGGTGACGTTCCCCAACGAGACACCCTGATTTGAACCTTTTTCCGTAATCCTCTGAACATCCGCTTTGGGTCATGAGCAGACATAATCGTCAGCCCTGAAATTGGTCTGCTATGTGAGATAAAGCGGACATCACCGAACTGACCCACTACCCGGAATGGGAGAAGGGGTTACCCCGCCCCTAATCCAGCCCCGCCGCGATAGCCTCCGCCGCCCGCTTGTAGCCCTCTTCGTTGTAGTGCGACCCGGGATAGACGAACAGCGCCTGCGGGTCGGGCGCGGCGGCGAAAACCTGGTGAACGTCGATCACCGGAAGGCCCAAATCCTTGGCGATATCCAGCACCTGGCCCCGCACCCGGTCGCGGATGCGGCTGTTGCGGGCCGAGGCGAAATAGCGCGGCGCGTCGGGCATGAACACGAAGACCAGTTTCCCGCCCCATGAGCGGACGGTCCTTCGGGCTTCGCGAAGAATGTCGCGGAAAAGGCCGAGGTCGTCCTTGGTCACCGGTTCGGCCAGCCCCAGGCCGACCGGGTCGAGCCCGAAAGTCTCGCGCAGATGAAATAGCTTCAAAAAGTCCAATAGACCCTCGTAGGGGGAATCGACCCGGCCCATGGCCTCCGCGAGTTGGTCGTCGAGGTAGGCCTGGAACCGGCGGGCGGCCTCTTCGCCTTTGTCCATCAGCCCTTGGCGGAACCCTTGCTTGAGGTAGGACATCAGGACGTCCGAGCGCCGTTCCTCGGGCAGGTCCTTGAACAAATCGTTGCCTTCGAAATACATCCACAGCACGGTTTTGGGCCTTAGGTGCGGGAGGTATTCCTTGACCGCCGCCAGTTCGGACAACGGGCCATGGCCGGCGATGCCGAGGTTGAGGACGCCGCCGAAGCGCCGGTTCAGGTGGGCGGCGATGTTCTTTTCCGGCGGTACGCAATCGCCCTGGGTAAACGAATCCCCCACCAGGACAATCCGGGGCGCCCGCCACGACCCGGGCGGGTTGTTGAAGCCATGCTCATCGCTGTCGAAGGTGACCCAGGCGCCGCTTTCGTTGCAGGTGACGATACGCTTTCCGGGCAGGCTGGCCAGCGGCAGCAGGCCGTCGCCGCCGAGGGCCGACACCAGTTTTCCTCCGGGCCCTTGTTTTCCCGGCCCCGGCACCAGCATCGAGCGCGCGCGCATGGCCGAGTAGGCGTCGATGCCCTGTTACCTGAGGTCGAGGATGACGTCGATCTTGCTTCGGCGGTCGATATCTCCGCCCATTCTGGCATCCGGGTTGCGGGCCTGTTCACCCAGGGCAAGCTCGGTCAGGTAAAGGGCCGGCACGACGGCGGCGAAGCAAAGGGCGGCGGCCAGGCGGGCGTTGGGCGAAAGCCTGAGGGCCGACAGAGTCGCCGCCGCCAGCGCCGCCGGCAGGGCGTAGTGATAGGCGATCCCGGCAAGGGTATCGGCGTAATAGGCCCAGTTGGTGAGGTTGAGGACGAAAAGGGCGGCAAAGACCGACGCCGCGAAAACGATCACCGCCGATGAAAAGACCCGCCTCAAACCGAAATCCCCCCGCCGGGCATCTTAACTGGCCTTGGCCATGACCTCGCCCGTCAACCAGGCGTCGAAATCGCGCAGCGCGCGGGCGCTCATCGCCTGTTTGCGCTTGCGGCCCCTTACGCGCTTCCCGCGTTCGTCCTTATCCTCGACCGGCGGGAACAGGCCGAAGTTGACGTTCATCGGCTGGAAGGTTTCGGCGTCGGCGCCGGCCGTGATGTGGTTGAGGATCGCGCCCATGGCCGTCGTCACCGGCGGCGGCGAAGGGTTTCGGCCAAGGCGCTCGGCGGCGGCGAAGCGTCCGGTCATCAGCCCGACGGCGGCGCTTTCGACGTAGCCCTCGCAGCCGGTGATCTGGCCCGCGAAGCGCAACGCCGGGCGCACTTTAAGCCGTAGCGTTCCGTCCAGCAGCTTCGGCGAATTGATGAAGGTGTTGCGGTGGATGCCGCCGAGGCGGGCGAATTCAGCGCCTTCGAGCCCCGGGATGGTGGTGAACAGGCGCTTTTGTTCGCCGTGGGTAAGCTTGGTCTGGAAGCCGACGATGTTGTAAAGGGTGCCCAAGGCGTTGTCCTGGCGCAACTGGACGATCGCTGCGGGCTTGTTTTTCGGGTCGTGGGGGTTGGTCAGCCCGACCGGCTTCATCGGCCCGAAGGAAAGCGTCTTCGGGCCGCGCTCGGCCATGACCTCGATCGGCAGGCAGCCCTCGAAATAAGGCGTGTCCTTTTCCCAATCCTTGAACGGCATCTTGTCGGCGGCCAGCAAGGCGGCGATGAAGGCGTCATATTGCCCCTGGTCCATCGGGCAGTTGATGTAGTCCTTGCCGTCGCCCCCCCCATTGCCCTGGGGGCCGGATTTATCGTAGCGGGACTGGAACCAGGCCTTGGTGAAATCGATGCTGTCCTTGGTGACGATCGGCGCGATGGCGTCGAAAAAGGCCAGGTCCTCCTCGCCGCTCAGTTCCGCCACCGCCTCGGCCAACGCCGACGACGTCAACGGCCCGGTGGCGACGATGACGGAGTCCCAGTCCCCGGGCGGCAGGCCCCGGATCTCGCGGCGCTCGATCTCGACCAGCGGGGCGGCCTCCAGCGCCCGGCCGACCTCGGCGCTGAACCGGTCCCGGTCGACGGCGAGCGCCGAGCCGGCCGGCACCCGGTGCTTGTCGGCGGCGGCCATGATCAGCGAGCCGGCGCGCCGCATTTCCTCGTGCAGCAGGCCGACGGCGTTGGATTCGGAGTCATCCGATCGGAACGAATTGGAACACACCAGTTCCGCCAGGCCATCGGTTTGGTGGGCGTCGGTGCCGCGCTCGGGGCGCATTTCATGGATCACCACCGGCACGCCGGCGCGCGCCAACTGCCAGGCGGCTTCGCTGCCGGCGAGGCCGCCGCCGATGACGTGAACGGGTTTCATGGTTCCGGCTTTCATGGGAGGCACAGAAATAGTCACTGGCGCCCAGTTCGGCAACATCGAAAAGCGCTAAAGGGATTAACAATTGACCGATTTCCTGCGTTATGATTGCAGTTCTTTAACGCCGCCGCCCAGGCCCCCAGGGAAATCAAGGGATATAATGACCCTTCAGGACGAACTCGACGATGGCCTCGATAAGCACGAAAATTTGGTCAACGGCCGGCGTGATGGCGAACGGGCGGAGTTCGGCATGCATGACCTGTCGGGGTCGTCGCTGATCGACGCCGACTTCACCGATGCAGACCTGCGCGGCGCCAACCTGAACGATACCGATATCCGGGGCCCCAAGGGGTTGCCCAGGAAATTCGAAGAGGATGAAGAGGACTAGGGCCCGCCCGGTCCCTTCCTTTGCCAGCCGATGACGTCCCTGGAAGACCTTGAAAGCCTGGCCGACCGGGTGCCCGACGAGGCGCTTCTGGCGCTGGCGCCCGAGTATAGCTGGGTGCCGATGGCCCTGATCCGGGCCCTGATCCGCCGCCGGGTCAAGGACCTGCATCTGTTGACGGTGCCCATCGGCGGCCTGGCCGCCGACCTGCTGATCGGCGCCGGGGCGGTGAAGACCCTGGAGTCGGCCGCCGTCAGCCTCGGCGAAGCGGGCCCGGCGCCGCGGTTTTCCGAGGCCGTCGAAGGCGGCGCCCTCGACATGCGCGATTCCACCTGTCCGGCCATCCACACCGCGTTGCAGGCGTCCGAGAAGGGGGTCGACTTCATGCCCCTGGGCGGGCTCGTCGGTTCGGACCTGGTCGACAACCGGGTTGATTGGAAGGTCGTCGACGATCCCCTGGGCCAGGGCGGCGGGCCGGTGGTGCTGTTGCCGGCGATCAAGCCCGACGTCGCCGTTTTTCACAGCCCCCGGGCCGACACCGAGGGCAACGTCTGGATCGGGCGGCGGCGCGAGCTGGTGACCATGGCCCATGCCGCCGCCGCCACCCTGGTCACCGTCGAAGCGGTCGAGGACCGGGATTTCCTCGACGACGAGGCGACGGCGGCGGGGACCCTGTCGGGGTTGTACGTCACCGCCATCGCGGTTGCCGAAGGCGGGGCCCGGCCCCTGGGGCTGACCGGCCACTATGAGCGCGACACGGACCATATCCGCGCCTATGCCGAGGAAGCTAAAACTAATGAAGGCTTCAAGCGTTACCTGGACCGGGAAGTCTTCGCCGAGACCGGGGCCGGGACGGGGGCTGGGTCATGAACGAACCCGCCACCGCAAGCGAGGAGTTCATCATCTGCGTCATGGCGCGGCTTTTGGAAGGCCTGGGCCATGTCTCCGTCGGTGCCCTGTCGCCGATCCCCGGCTGCGCGGCGCTGCTCGCCCGGGACGTTTCCGGTGCCGGCGGCCGGGTGTCGATCATCCACGGCGACGCCAACAACCCCTACACCGACGGCGGGCGGGAGATCTTCGACTGCGCCGGCCAGGGCCGTATCGACGCCTTTTTCCTCGGCGGCGCCCAGATCGACGGTGGGGCCAAC
>JADFNT010000078.1 GCA_022563215.1 Pseudomonadota bacterium | reverse complement strand
TCGCCTGCGATGAATGGAAACCGCCTTCCAGCCCGACTTACGCATAGCACCGCTGTCGGAGAGTAGTGGCGACCCCGATTTGCGCTGAATGATCCATTGCTGATTGTCATAGGCCAGCCGCCAGCGACCAGCGGAATCGAGTGGAAAGAGGGGTAAATCAGTCATTATTGCACCTACTATTGCACCTATTGAATTTAGAAAGACAGAAAACGGCGTATATCCGCCAGTTATATATCGTTAGCACAGTGGTTAGTGACCACTGTTCGATCTATTTTCCGCCAATTCGCGAGGCGGCTCGGTGGTCTCGGGCCGGCGTTTGTTGTGTATCGCCGCAAGAGCACGATCTTGTTCGGCCGCAATCCGCTGGGCCTCGGCTGCAAGCCGTTCTACCGTCTCTTGGTCGCCGTCGCGCTTGGCCAGGGCTTCCCCCACGGGGATAAGATATTCGCCCGGGTAGAGCCCTTCCGGGATGCCTTCGATTTCTTCTCCCAGGGCCTCGCAGTAGCGAAGATAGGCCGAACGGGCCAGGGCATCGACCTGGGCGCCGGCATCGTTGACGTAGTATTCGCGGGTAACGCTGTAGCCGGCTTTCTCCAGAAGCGACGCCAGGGCATCGCCGACCACCGCGCCCCGGGCATGGGCGACATGCAAGGGGCCGGTGGGATTGGCCGATACGTATTCGACGTTGACCGCCTCCCCCCGGCCCATTTCGGAATCACCGTAGGCGGGGCCGGCCTCGATGATTTCCTTTAACCGCCGGTGCCAAAAGCCCGCCTCAAGGCTTAGGTTGATGAAACCGGGACCGGCGATTTCCGTTTTGCTAACCGCATCGACCTTTTTCAGCCGCTCCGCCAGAACCGCCGCTAAATCGTGGGGCTTCAAACCCGTCGGCTTCGACAGAACCATGGCCGCGTTGGTGGTGATGTCGCCGTGGCCAGCTTGGCGCGGGGGTTCGACCGCGACCCGGGCCGTATCGAGCCCGCCGGGAAGTTCCCCGGAAGCCCCCAGGTCCTCGACGATATGGATGATTTCGTCTCGAAAGTGTTGGTAAAGATTCATTGATCTTCGGACTCCAAGGCGGTTCGGAGGCATGCCGATTCCCGCCCCGCTTTAGCGTTGATACTTGAGAGCCCAACGCCAATCAACCCGTGTTCGCCGCCCTGGCAAAAGCCCCAGACGCTAGGACTTGACCACGGGCGCCGGAGCCTGCCACTCTTATTAGTCTGTTCGGTGTGATGGGATTGAAATGGCGAAAAAACGGAAAATCGACGAAAAGACATACAAAAAGCGCCTGATTGGGATGCGCGAGGAAGTCGAGAAACTTTCCGAGGTTACGGAAGAAGCGCGTCGGCCGGTGGTGCTCGACCAGACCACGGTCGGGCGCCTGTCGCGCATGGATGCCTTGCAAACCCAGGCCATGCAGCTTGAAACGGAACGCCGGCGGACGGTGGAAATTCAGCGCATCGACGCGGCGCTGAAGCGCATGGACGAAGACGAATTCGGCTATTGCGTCAGTTGCGGCATAAATATCGAACTTAAACGGCTCGAAAACGACCCCACCACGCCGACCTGTTTCGATTGCGCGGAGTTGTCGGAAGGCTAACACCCCACAGCGGTCACGAACGGTGGCGCCACCAATAATCCTTGTTGAGGGAAAAGACCGGTTTGTAATGCCGAACGGTCCGGGAATCGACGACTTTCTTGATCTGGTTGTCCAATAGCAGCGACCGTTTTTTTCCCGATTTGGGGTCCTTCCAAAACACCACCAGTACGGCATGGCCGACCTTCAGATTCAGGTCCTTCACCGCCACCACGCGCAGCTCCCGTTCAGGGAAACCCAGCTTTATCAGGGACAGGTATTTGATAATCGCGTAGTCCTCACAGTCGCCGAAATTGGCCATGAATTCCGCCGGGGTCGCCCAATAATCCTTGCGCCCCCAATTGGTCTTGTCGGTGATGTATTTGGCCTTGTTCATGCGGTAGTTCACGGCCCTGATCTGGGTCAGCTTGTCCTTGCCCTTGAGGCTTTTGAGAAAATTCCCCCAGTCGCTATAACCACAGATATTGAGGCGTTTGGAAACGCAGGACATTCTCTTGCCCGGTTTCTTCTGTTCCAGGGAATACCGCTTCAGCGCGGCGCGCCATTTCTTGAACGGTTTGAGGTTCGACGAGCGGATTTCAACACTATTGAAATAGCTCGGATGTGCCTTTTTCGCCGCCTCCGCGGGGATTGCCGCGACGACGGCAAGAACTGCCGCCAGGGCCGCCGCCAGGAGCGCCCCGGGGCCGAATCGCCCGGATGATCTGCAAAGACTCGTTGCCATTATGCCGGCCATTATAAACGGAACGGGCGCTCGGCGCAGTGATCGCCGACACACCCTAACACCTATCGGGATTGATCAATAATAATGTTTCCAGTGACTTGAGGGCAACCGAACACTTTTGGCCCGGGGATATGACGCAAGGGTTTACGATTCCCCCTTGCGTCGCCAATCCAAGGCTCTAGGATTTTGGAAAATCTATTGTTTTCACGGGGGGAG
Organism: Pseudomonadota bacterium; assembly: GCA_022563215.1. Taxonomy (GTDB): domain Bacteria; phylum Pseudomonadota; class Alphaproteobacteria; order Rhodospirillales; family Casp-alpha2; genus Casp-alpha2. The sequence continues at coordinate 4,818 of JADFNT010000078.1, read as the reverse complement.
GCAATGGCCGAGGAGACCAAAGGGGATTCCGAACTGGACACCGTTGACGAAACGGAAACAAACGGGGAAGGAGAGGAATCTGAAATCAAAGCCAAGCGCCGGGTCAGCAGGACGGCGATGGCGATCGGCGCGGCCATGGTGATGGCCGTGGGGCTGGCCGTATTCGGCACGTTCTATTTCATCGAAGGCGAAAGGCAGCGCGAAGTCCAGGCGTGGCAGGTGCGCCTGGGGATTGTCGCCGACGGCCGCGCCGCCGCCGTCAACGACTGGGTCGAGCAGAACTTCTCCCATATAAGGGAATTGGCGGAAAACGCCTCGTTGCAGCTCTATATGTCGGAGCTTGCCTTGGGCGGCGAGGAGCCCGAACTGGGCGCCAAGAAAGACAAGGATGAGGCGTTGGAGGCCGAGGCCGAGGAAGAGGCCGCTTCGGCGAGCTATCTTCGCAACCTTCTCATCGCCACCGCGGAGCGCACCGGTTTCAAGGCGCCGCCGCCGGTCGGCGAGGTTGCCGCCAACATCGAGCGGGTCGGCGTTGCCGGCATCGGCCTCGTCGACAAGGAGGGAAAATCCCTCGTCTCCACCCCCGACATGCCGCCGTTGACGGCCAAGATCCGCGCCGCCGTGGCTAAGGCGCTGGACGGCGAACCGGCGGTCATCGACGTCTATCTGGGCGCCAGCGGGCTGCCGACCATGGGTTTCCTGCTGCCCGTCTTCGGCATCCAGGACGACATCGAAGGCGCCAAGGGTATAGGCGCCGTGATCGGGCTCAGGACCATCGGCAAGAATCTTTATTTGCGCCTCAAGCAGCCCGGCGAGACGGCCCAGACCACCGAGACCTACATCGTCCGGGCCAAGGGCGCGGCGGTAGAATACCTGACCCCCCTGGCCGATGGAACGCCGGCCCTGAAACGCTCCATGTCGGCCGACACGCCTGATCTGGCCGCCGCCCTGGCGCTTAAAAAACCGGGCGGTTTCGCCATCAAACTTGACTACGCCGGAACGGAAGTCCTGGCCGCATTCAGGCCGATCGCCATCCTGCCGTGGGTGTTGATCCGAAAAATTTCACGGCAAGAGGCGCTGAGCGCCACCGACACTCGGCTGACGACACTGCTGACCGTATTCGTTTTGATGATTGTCGGCGTTACCGTGGCCATCGTCGCCGTTTGGCGCCACGGCAGTTCTGTGCGCGCCACACAGGCGGCGGCCAACATGAAGGTCGCGCTCGAGCGTTTCGAAAACATATCCAAGTTCATGCGCGTGGTCACCAACAGCCAGCGCAGCCTCATCGTCGCCGTCGACGGGGAAACCAAATACACCTTCGCCAACGAACCGGCGTCCATTGAAGCCGACATCCCGGCCGAGGACATGATGGGCAAGACCATGTCCTCCGTCCTCGGACCCGTCAGGGCGCAGGAATACGCCGCTATCAACAAGAGCGTCCTGAAGAACTTCGAACGCGAATCCCACACCCTTGTTTTCGGCGACGAGGATAATGAGGGCGCCGTTGGCCCTGATGCTTTCCAGGTCATCCAGGGGGATTTCGTGCCCCTTCGCGGCGACCGCGACTTTCCCCCCGCCGTCCTGATGGTGCTTAACGACATCACCGAATTGACCCATGAAAAACGGCGCAGCGAAAAAATGCTGCGCGGGTTGATCAATACCCTGGTCAGCGTCGTCGACCGCCGCGATCCGTTTTCCGCCAATCATTCCGCCCGCGTCGCCGAGGTCGGCTATGCCATCGCCAATGAAATGGGCCTCGATGAAAGCGGCTGCAAAACCGTGGACATCGCCGGCAGCCTGATGAACCTGGGCAAGATATTCATTTCCACCGAGGTTCTGACCAAGACCGGCGGCCTGACCCCGGAAGAACTGGCGACCCTGGGCAATGCCTATCTGGTGACCGTTGACTTGCTGCAAAACGTCACTTTCGAGGGTCCGGTGGTCGAAACCATCCGCCAGTTGGGCGAAACCTGGGACGGCGGGGGGCCGCTGGGCCTCAAGGAAGAAGAGATATTGGTCACCGCCCGCATCCTGTCCGTCGCCAATGCCTTCCTCGGCATGGTCAGCGCCCGGGCCTACCGAGGCGCCATGTCCTTCCAAAAGGCCGCCGACATCCTGATGGAGGAAACCGGCACCAAGCTCGACCGCAAGGCCGTCTCGGCGCTGGTCAATTTCCTGGAAAACCGTGGCGGGACGCGCCGCTGGGCACATTTCAGCGAAGCGCCGGCGTCCGTATCCGGTTCCGACCCCGCCGATTGATCCCCCCCGAAAGGCTGACGGCGGCCCTGATAAGGACCGCCGCAATTTTTGTTGGCCCAGCGCCGGGCCGTACGCGCGTGCGCTCATCCGGTGCTGTCGATGGTGATGGTGACCCCGGAGCTGTCCTGGGTGATCGTATAACCGTCGCTGGGATCGCCGTCGTGGTTGGCGTCCAGGTCGTTCAAGGAGACACCTTCCAGCGTCACCGACGTGTCCACGCCCTGGAAGGACACGACCACGTCGCCGTCGCTGTTCTCGCTGAGGATCAGGTCATCCATGTGGAATTCCTGGCCTTCGAAAACCAGCACGTCCTGTTGCAGGATATCGGTGATGATGTCGTGGCCGCTTTCGGCATCGAACATGAAGGTGTCGGCGCCTTCGCCGCCTTCCAGCCGGTCGTTGCCGGTGCCGCCGGTAATGAGGTCGTCGCCGCGGCCGCCCTTGATGAAATCGTCACCGGCGCCGCCATCGAGTTGGTCGTTGCCGCTGCCGCCGTCAAGGTAGTCGTTGCCGGCGCCGCCGTCGAGCACGTCGCGGCCGCTGGAACCGAACATGGTGTCGGCCCCGGAGCCGCCGTCAAGGGTGTCGTCGCCGCTGGAGCCCAGCAGGATGTCGTCGCCGGCGCCGCCGTAGAGTTCGTCGTCGCCGCCGCGGCCCTTGAGGAAGTCGTCGCCGTCGCCGCCGATGAGGATGTCGTCGCCGCTGCCGCCCGACAGGGTGACCGAAGAGTCGTCGACGCCATCGACGTCGATATGGACGCTGGTAAGGGCGGTTGCGGTATCGCCGTCGTCTTCGGTGGCGACAGCCGTCACCGTCAGATCGATGTCCTCGATGACGGTCTGGTCGGTGGTCAGGATCAAACCGCTGAGGTCCGCTTCCTGCAGTGTCCAGGTGCCGTTGCCGCTGTCGAACCCCGCCGACAGGCTGGCGCCCGGCGGCAGGCCGCTGACGACGATCGTCAGGGTTTCCGAACTGTCCACATCGGCAAGTTCGCCGGCGATCTGCAGCTCATAGGAAGCGGTCGCCAGGACGGTGCCGTTGACGGTGCCGCTGTTGTCGAGGATGGCCTGGCCGCCGGTGTTATAGAGGCTGGACACCTCGGCGGCGCTCAACGGTTCGCTCATGATCGAGAATTCATCGATCTGGCCGTCGAAGTAGTCCTTCAGGTGGTTGGCCTCGCCGTCGTCGCTGGACCAGGAATTGGCGCCGATCACCAACGGTTCGGTGTTGTTTTCGATGCCGCCGGTGTAGGTGTTGGTATCGACAAGCTGTCCGTCGACATAAAGCTCCATGCCGCCGGGCCCCCAGTTGAAGGTAATCTGGCTCCAGGAGTTGTCGGTCAGCGAGCCGCCATCGACCCAGTAACTGTCGTCGCCGCTCTGCAGGCGGATTTTGACCATGCCGTCGTCGACGAAAGCGGTCAGGTGTCCGCCGTTGTCGAAGCCGGACGAGTCCTTCGAGAACAGGCTCTGTTTATCGTCCACGTCGTCGGAATTGAACCACACGGTGATCGAGCCGCTGCTGAGTTCCATATCCGCCGAATGCGGGATTTCGATGCGGTCGTTCTTGCCGTCGAAATCGCCGGCGCCGGCGCCGATGCCTTGTTTGTCGCTCTCGGATTCGGCACCCTTGAGATAGGTGCCGTCATGGTTGCCGGAGGTATCGATCAGGGTGGTGCCGCTGGTTTCGTTAAACTGCCAGTAGGCGATGGGCTCATGGGCCAGGACGGTGTCCTGATAACTGTCCGACAACACGTTGCCGATTATCACGCTCACCGTCGGCGCATCGGCGACGCCGGTGACATCCACATGAAGGGTGACCGGTTCCGTGGTGGCGGTCGCGCCGCCGTCGCTTTCGGTCGAGGTCGCCGTCACCGTGAGGTCGAAATCGACGTTGGAATCTTCCTTCGGCGTGATCGTCAAACCGGCAACGTCGGCGCCATCCACGGTCCAGGTGCCGGCCGGGCCTTCGACGCCGGCCGACAGGGTCGCGCCCGCCGGAACGCCGGTGATGGTGACGGAAAGCGTCTCGGACGGATCGGTCACCGCGCTGGCGATATCGAGGCTGATCGGCTCCCCGGCATCGCCCGCGGCGGCGCCGGTGTCCTGATCGCCGGAAGCCGTGGAATTAAGGTCGAGCGTCGGCGCGTCGGCGACGCCGGTCACGGTGACGGTGAAGGTGCTTTCGCCGCTCGAAGCCGTCGAGGTGCCGTCGACAGAAGTCGCCGTCACCGTCAGCGGAATGTCGCCGCTGAAATCGTCGGGTGGCGTCATCGTCAGGCCGTCGATCTGGCCCCCGTCCACCGTGTAGCTACCGTCGGCATTGGCCGTCAGCACGGTGCCGTCGGCCGCTGTCAACACGGCGCCGGCCGGTACGCCGCCGATGGAGACGGAAAGCGTCTCCGAAGAATCGGTCAGCCCGGCGGCGATATTGAGCGCGATAGCCCCGTCCTCGGCGCCCGTCACGCCCGAAACGTCCAAGGTCGGCGCGTCGGCGACAGGCGAAACCGTCACCGACAGGCTCGCCGTCGTTTGCGCCGTATCCGAGCCGTCGGTCGAG
>JADFNT010000077.1 GCA_022563215.1 Pseudomonadota bacterium | reverse complement strand
GTGGCGTCTACGAGACGCCGGGGGGCACGGTGCTGTTGCAGGCGCGCCGCGCCGTCGAAAGCCTGACCCTCGACCGCGGCGCCATGCACCTCAAGGACGAGCTGATGCCGCGCTACGCCGAGCTCATCTACAACGGCTTCTGGTTCGCGCCGGAGCGCGAGATGCTGCAGGCCGCCATCGACAACAGCCAGCGCTACGTCAACGGCACGGCGCGGATCAAGCTCTACAAGGGCGGCGTCACCGTGCTCGGGCGCAAGTCGCCGAACAGCCTCTACGACGAGGCGATGGCCACCTTCGAGGCCGACGACGTCTACGACCAGCACGACGCCGAGGGCTTCATCAAGCTCAACGCGCTGAGGCTCCGGCTCGCCAAGAGGATCGGCGATTAATCGCCTTTCCTATCCCTTGGGATGGAAATTGCGCAGCGTCGGATCCCGTTCCAGCCAATACGCATAGAGGCTCAGCGGCACCATGGTGATGTCGAGCCCGCCGATGGCCGCCGGCCCGGCCGTGGTCCGGGTCAGGATGATGGCCTTCGCCGCCGGGTTGGTCCCGTCGACGAAACCGGCCAATTGCTTCGGCCCCTGGCCCCCGCCGGCATGGACGTCGGCCCAGTCGATTTCGTAGACGTGATCGGGTTTGTTGCTTTCCGGGGCGATGGAAAGCAGGTCGATGGCGCCGCCCCGCCAACTGGCGTAGGCCAGGTCGGCAAAAGCGCTTGAGCCCAGCCACTGCCCGACCAGGGCGGTCTCGGCCAAGCGGGGAAAGACTTTGTTTTCCGGCGCCACCGGTCCGAACAGCGCGGTGTAGAGGCACGGCGACGTCAGGTAGACCTTGAAGGCGACGGCGCGTTGAAAACGCCTGCCCTGCCGGTCGACCCGGGGGAGGCGGCGGATCAGGAACGCCGATTCCAAGTAATCGAGATATTTGCGCAGCGTGTTCTTGGCCGTGCCGGCGGCCTTGGCCAATTCCTCCATGGTCACTTCTAGACCGGTGTTGACGGCCACAAGGGCGAACAGCCGGTTCAGTTCGCGGGCGTCGTTGACCCCGCACAGGCTGGCCAGGTCCTTGTGCAGAACCCTATCGGCGACCCCGTCGCGGATGAAGGTAGGGGCCGGGTTGCCTTCGGCCAGGGGCAGGACGGCCTCGAGGAAACCGCCGAAATTGACGTAGCGGTGGAACTCGGCATTCAGCGCCCTGAGCACGCCCGGCGAAACCGCCAACGACTGTCCGGGCTTGCCGGCCTCGGGACCGAAAAGCTTTTCCTCAGATCCCCTGAAACGCAGGAACTCGAGAAACGTCAGCGGCGGCAGCACGAACACCGAAATCCGGCCCCCGGACGAGACTTCGCCGGTGGTCAGGGCCGGGGCGGCGGAGGAAACGGCGCCGACGACGCGCGCCTTCGGCCACGCCTCGGCGATTTCCAACAGCGCCTTCTCCCAATCCCTGGCGTACTGGACCTCGTCGAAAAGGAAAAACAGTTCGCTTTCGGGGCCGTGGCCATGGTGGGCGGTAAAAAGTTCGACCAGTTTCCCGAGCGCGGCGGAAGTGGTGCTGGGCGCCGTCAGCGAACAATAGAAAACCGATTTCGGATCGGCCCCCTTTTCGATCAACGCCGCCACCAACTGGCGCAGCAATACCGTCTTGCCGGCCCCGGGCGGCCCCGCCAGCACCAGGGCCTGGCCTTCGCCGGCCTTCATGACGCAATCGAAAAAAGCCGGGAAGAAGATCCGCTTCGCCGGGTGGCGGTACCTGATTTCCGTTTCCGAGGTAAAGGACCACCAGGGATTCTCGAAGCCTAAGCGCTGGAAAAGGGCGTCTTCGGATATGGTTTGCACGGCGTTGGTCCCCCAAACCTCCCCAAAATCCGCCTAAATAACCAAGATCAAACTAATAATCTTGTTTGTTTATAATTTTAGGATCAATTAAATGATCTTTAACCGAGGCAAAATCGCGGATTTGCCCGCCTATTGTCAAGAAGTTATTGAAAAAAATGAATTTCCTTAAACAAGCCGACGCACTCGTTAGCGCAATTCCGGCACCACCTCGGCTTCGAACCAGGGGTTTTTCCTAAGCCAGCCAGTGGTGCGCCAACTAGGATGGGGGGTCGGCAGGAACCGGGGAAGGGTCTCCCGCCAACCCCTGACCGTCTCCGTCATCGTGTTTTTACCCGCCGGGCCTAAATAATGCTTCTGCGCATACCTGCCGACCAGAAGGGTTAGTTTCACTTCCGGAATAAATTTCAACAGCTTCTGATGCCATTCAGGGGCGCATTCGGGCCTGGGCGGGTTGTCGCCGCCCTTTTCGTTGCGGCCGGGATAGCAGAACCCCATGGGCACGATGGCGACGCGGGCCTCGTCATAGAAGACCTCGGGCGCCATTTCGAGCCAGTCGCGGAGCCGCTCGCCCGAGGCGTCGTTCCAGGGAATGCCCGATTCGTGGACCCGGGTGCCCGGCGCCTGGCCGACGATCAACAGCTTCGCCGTGGCCGAGGCCTGGAGCACCGGCCGGGGCCCTAGCGGCAGATGTTGGGCGCAAAGCCGGCATGCCCTGATTTCCGTTAACAGGTCTTCAAGCGCGCGCATTCAGGCGGCCGTTTCACCCCAGGGTCAGGTAGTGCAGGGAAAACAGGCCGTCACCGTCGACCCAGGTCCTGGCGGTGCGGAACCCGGCCCCGGCGGCGAGGCTTGAAAATTCCTCGACGTGGTATTTATAGGAATTCTCGGTGTGGATGGTCTCGCCTTCCGTGAACGTGAAATCCCGGTCGTGGACCGCTACCGTCTGGTCCTTTTCGCTGACCAGGTGCATTTCGATGCGGCTTTCGGCGCCGTTGTAAAGGGCCCGGTGACGGAACGTTGTGATATCGAAACAACCTCCCAGCTCGCGGTTGATCCTCTCAAGCACGTTGAGATTGAAGGCCGCGGTCACGCCCTGGGCGTCGTCGTAGGCGCGGACCAGGATATCTTGGTCTTTTTTCAGGTCGACCCCGATCAGCAACGCCCCGCCACCGCCGACCATGTCCGCCACCGTAGCCAGGAAATCCGCCGCCCCGGCGTGGTCGAAATTGCCGATGGTCGAGCCGGGAAAGAAACCGATCCGGTTCTTACTGGCCTTTCGGGCCTTGGCCGGAAGCCGAACCGGGCGGGTGAAATCGGCGACCACCGGCAAAACCTCCAGGTCCGGATAATCCGCCGCCAGCGCCGCTGCCGATTGCATCAAATGGTCGGCCGAAATATCGATGGGCACGAACGCGGCGGGGCTGGTCAGGGCGTCCAGCAGCAGCCGGGTTTTCAATAGCGACCCGCAGCCGAACTCGATCAGGCAGACGCCGGGCCCGATGAGGTCCGCCATTTCTCCCCCGTGGGCCTGCAGCAGCGCCGTTTCCGTCCGCGTCGGATAGTATTCGTCGAGGCCGCAGATGGTGTTGAAAAGCTCAGACCCGCGATCGTCATAGAAATACTTGCACGGCAGTTCCTTCTGGTCGCGCGACAGGCCTTCGAAAACGTCGTCGCGGAAGGACTTCAAACGGTCCGGCAAATCGATGACCTGAACGGTCGTGTCCATGGAAATCAGCCGTCTTCGGCCAGGCGCAGGCCGCTGAACTGCCAGCGGTCCGGTGGATAGAAGAAATTGCGGTAGCTGGCCCGCATGTGGCCCTCGGGCGTCGCCGCCGAGCCGCCTTTCAGGACCATCTGGCTGCTCATGAACTTAGCATTGTATTCGCCGACGTCGCCGGTACCGGCCTTATAGCCGGGGTAGGGCGCATAGGCGCTTCGGGTCCATTCCCAGACGTCGCCGAAGACCTGGGCCGCCCGGCCTTCTCCGGCCCGGCCCGGAATGGGGTGGAAATGGCCGCTGTTGGCGAAATTGCCCTCGACAGGATAATCGGCCGCCAAAAGTTCCCACTCGGCTTCCCTCGGCAGCCGCTTGCCGGCCCACTCGGCATAGGCGTCGGCCTCGAAATAGCTGACGTGGCAGACCGGTTCCGCCGGATCCAGGGCCCGCACCCCGGCCAGGGTCATGATCCGCCATTCCTCTTCGTCCTTGCGCCAGTAAAGCGGCGCTTCCCAGCCATCGGCCTGAACGGCGGCCCAGCCCTCCGACAGCCACCCTTGCGGCCGCCGGTAGCCGCCATCATCGATGAATTCCAGGAATTCTGCGTTGGTCACCGGCCGGGGCGCGATGCGGAACCCGTTCAGCCACACCTTGTGGCGGGGACCTTCGTTGTCGAAGGCGAAGCCGGGGCCTTCAAAGCCGGTCTCGACAAGCCCTCCGGGGAATTCGATCCATTCGACCGGCGCCGCGTCCTCGATGCCGTGATCAGTCCCCGGCGGCTTGAAGGCCTGATAGGCGGGGGTTAGGGGATTGCACGAAAACACGTGCTTGATATCGGTCAGCATCAGCTCCTGATGCTGTTGTTCGTGGTTGTGGCCGAGATCGATCAACGGCGTGATCTTGTTCCAGGCATCGTCGCCGGCCTCGGCGATCAGCCGTTCCATGGCGTCCTCGACGTGGCGGCGGTAGGCGTGGATATCTTCCAGCGGCGGCCGCGACAACAGCCCCCGCTTCGATCTTTCGTGCCGGGGCCCGACGGCTTCGTAATAGGAATTGAACAGATAATTGTAGTCGGGGTGGAATTCCCCATAACCGCCGCCGAAGGGCTTGAGGATGAAGGTCTCGAAAAACCACGATGTGTGGGCCAGGTGCCACTTGGTCGGGCTGACGTCGGGCATCGACTGAATGCACTGGTCCTCGGCCGTCAGCGGCGCCGCCAAGGCGACCGAGCGGGCGCGGATATCCCGGAACCGGTTCCGATAATCGTCCCGGGATGGGCCAAGGTTTTCATTGGCGGAGAGTTTTTGAGGTCGTCCCCCCATGCCCAACCTTCACAAATAGTTGCCGCCCGATCAAGGGCCACCCTTGTTTTTTCTAAATTTAGCCGGTGATTTTATTGTTTTGATATAGAAATAATTACCGGCTCCCATCGTTTCAACCCGCCTGCCAGCCGCCGTTCAGAATCTTGTCGACGTAAGCCGGCACCAATTCCGTTGCCGGACCGTAACGAGCTTCGGCGAACCGGGTCGCCCCTTCCGACGGCTCCATGTTGAGCTCCACCGTATGCGTCCTGCCGCCGCCGGTCACATGAGCAACGAACCCGGCCGCCGGATAGACGTTGCCCGAAGTGCCGATGGACATGAACAGCCGGCACCGGTCCAGGGCCTGATAGATGCGCTCCATCTCCAGCGGCATTTCGCCGAACCACACCACGTGCGGGCGAAGCCCCCCCGCATTACCGCAATCGGCGCAGGCATTGTCCAGGCTCAAATCTTCCGTCCATCCGGCAATGGCCTGACAACGATTACAGCGGATCTTCAACAACTCGCCATGCATGTGCAGCAGGTTGCGGCTGCCGGCCCGTTCGTGAAGGTCATCGATGTTCTGGGTGACGACAAAGACGTCGCCCGGCCATTCGGCCTCCAGCCGGGACAGGGCAACGTGGGCGGCGTTGGGCATCACCCCGCCCGACGTCAAACCGGCGCGGCGCGTGTTGTAGAAATCGTGCACCCGTTCCGGGTCGCGGGCGAAGGCTTCCGGCGTCGCCACGTCCTCGATCCTGACCTGGGCCCAGATGCCGTCGGGGTCGCGGAAGGTGTCGAGGCCCGATTCCTTGGAAATACCGGCCCCGGTGAGGACGACGATGCTGGCTTCGGCGGTGTCGGTCATATTTTTCACTTCTCGTCTTGCCGGACGGCCATGGGCTCATGATAATCCAACGGTTGCCCTGATGGCCAATAGGGAACGTTTTGGGAGGGGATGCCTTGGTCAAGGTGCTGTTTGTCTGTCTCGGCAACATCTGCCGTTCGCCCACCGCCGAGGGGGTGTTCAGGTTGCTGGTCGAAAGGGAGGGCCTGGGCGACAGGATCATCGTCGATTCCGCCGGCACCGGCGCCTGGCACATCGGCAGCCCGCCCGACCGCCGGGCCCAGGCGGCGGCGCGCCATCGCGGCATCGACCTTTCCGGCCAGCGCGCCCGCCAGGCCAAGAGCGGCGACTTCCAGCGCTTCGATTACGTCCTCGCCATGGACGCCGACAACCACTCAGAACTCGCCGGGCTTTGCCCGCCGGGCGAGGAGCACCGGCTGCATATGTTCCTGGATTTCGCCCCCGAGCTCGGCCGAAACAACGTGCCCGATCCCTATTACGGCGGCGACGGCGGCTTCGAGGCCGTGCTCGACATGATCGAGGCGGCCTCGGTCGGGCTGCTGGCCGATATCCGCGACAAGCATCTTTAGAAACGCCCGGCCATGGAGCGTCGGATAGAGGAAGCCATTACCAAGGCCGCCGGTTCGCCGCCGGTCCGGTTTGAGCCCATGGGCGGCGGCTGCGTCGCCGACGTCAGCCGGGTGACCCTGGAGGACGGCCGCACCGTCGTCGCCAAGACCGGCGATACGGGAAGCGGCCTCGACCTCGAAGGCTTCATGCTTCGATACCTGCGCGACGAGGGCGGCCTGCCGGTGCCCGACGTGCTTTATGCCGACGACGGCCTGCTGCTGATGAGCTGCCTCGAGACCGCGGGCGGCATTTCCCCCGGCGCCCAGGCGGAGGCCGCCGACCTGCTGGCGGCGCTGCACGGGGTCGGGGCCGAAAATTTCGGCTTCGAGCGCGATACGGTGATCGGCGGCCTGCATCAGCCGAACCCGGAAACCGCCCGCTGGATCGATTTCTTCCGCGATCACAGGCTTCTCTATATGGGCCGCCAGGCCCTCGACTCCGGCCGCCTGCCGGCAACATTGATGGAACGCCTGGAAAAGCTGGCCGGCAGGCTCGGCGACTGGATCGACGCCGCCGCCGCGCCGTCGCTGATCCACGGCGACATGTGGACCGGCAACGTGCTCTGCAACCACGGCCGCATCTCGGGCTTCGTCGATCCGGCCATCTATTACGCCGACGCCGAGATCGAGCTCGCGTTCTCGACCCTGTTCGGCACCTTCGGCGACGCGTTCTTCGGCCGCTATCGGGAACACCGGCCGATCAGGCCCGGCTTCTTCAAAGAACGCGTCGACCTCTACAACCTTTATCCTTTGTTAGTGCATGTGCGGCTGTTCGGTGGCTCCTACGTCGGCTCGGTGGACCGCACGCTCGCCCGGTTCGGCTGTTGAAGGCTAGTCCGGCTTCACCGCCTTGAGGGCGATGCTCTTCACCCCCCACTGTTCCGCCGCTCCCAGGGCGTTATCGGAAACGAACTCGTAAGCGCAGGGCTCCACCTGTTCGACCGCAAGGCCGGCCGCCTCGATGGCGGCGCTGTAGTCGTCTTCCTGCATGGCGCCGCCGATGCACGCCGCCCACAGGTCGGCGTTGCACGACACCGTTTCAGGAAGCTGGCTTTCGGGGACGATGTCGGAAATAAC
>JADFNT010000076.1 GCA_022563215.1 Pseudomonadota bacterium | reverse complement strand
GGAACGCAGTTTCCAGACCCGCCTGAAGGCGTTGCTGTTGAACAAGAAGGCGGCCGGCGGGCCCAAGGGCCTGAAGCCCGGAACCAAACTGAACGATGAGGTGTTGGATTCCTATACCCCCGGACAATGCTCGCAGATCGTGGTTGCCAACGACAGGGTGATGAAGGACGTCGAGTCGCTCAAGGGCCAGTTCGAAGCCGACATCGCCAAGCTTCAGGAACGCTTCGATAACAAAGTCGATAAACTGCAGCGTGGCGATGACCTCAGTCCGGGCGTGATGAAAATGGTCAAGGTCTTCGTGGCGGTGAAACGCAAGCTGCAGCCCGGGGACAAGATGGCCGGCCGCCATGGCAACAAGGGCGTCATTTCCAAAATCGTCCCCATAGAAGACATGCCGTATCTTGAAGACGGCACGCCCGTCGATATCGTGCTTAATCCGCTCGGTGTCCCGTCGAGGATGAACGTCGGCCAGATTCTGGAAACCCATTTGGGATGGGCCTGTGCCGGCCTCGGCAAGCAGATCGGTGAACTGCTCGATGCCGGCGATCCCGACGGCGGTGTGAAAAATCTGAAGATCAAGCTCAAGGACATTTACGGGCCCAAGGCCTTTCGGGACGATATTAGCGGCCTCAACGATGAAGAGATTCTTGAGCTCGGGGACAACCTCAGAGGCGGCGTCCCTGTCGCATCGCCGGTGTTCGACGGCGCCCACGAGGAGGATATCGTCGAAATGCTGGAAATGGCGGGGCTGAACAGCTCGGGCCAGGTGACCCTCATCGACGGCCGTTCGGGCATGCCCTTCGACCGTCAGGTGACGGTCGGCTACATTTATATGCTGAAGCTTCACCACCTTGTCGACGACAAGATTCACGCCCGTTCCATCGGCCCCTACAGCCTGGTCACCCAGCAGCCGCTGGGCGGCAAGGCGCAGTTCGGCGGCCAGAGATTCGGTGAAATGGAGGTCTGGGCGCTCGAAGCCTATGGCGCCGCCTATACTCTCCAGGAAATGTTGACGGTCAAATCCGACGACGTTTCCGGCCGCACAAAGGTCTACGAGGCCATCGTTCGCGGCGACAACACATTCGAAGCCGGCATCCCGGAATCGTTCAACGTTCTGGTCAAGGAACTTCATTCCCTTGGCCTCAACGTGGAACTCGATTAACTGCGACCAGCCCTAGGAGAAGACCAAATGAATGAATTGATGAAGATTTTCGGGCAGGCCAGCAGCACCCAGCGTTTCGACCATATCCGAATTTCCATCGCCTCGCCGGAGCGCATCCACTCCTGGTCCTTCGGTGAAATCAAGAAACCCGAGACCATTAACTACCGGACCTTCAAGCCGGAACGGGACGGATTGTTCTGTGCCCGCATTTTCGGCCCGACGAAGGATTACGAATGCCTGTGCGGCAAGTACAAGCGTATGAAATACAAGGGTATTACCTGCGAGAAGTGCGGCGTCGAGGTTACCCTGCAGAAGGTCCGCCGCGAGCGCATGGGGCATATCGAACTGGCCTCGCCTGTCGCCCACATCTGGTTCATGAAGTCGCTTCCATCGCGCATCGGCCTCCTGCTCGACATGACCCTGAAAAGCCTGGAGCGCGTGCTTTACTTCGAAACCTATGTGGTGATCGAACCAGGCCTCACGCCGTTGGAACTGAATCAGTCCCTCAGCGAGGAGGAATACCAGAAGGCGGTCGAGGAATACGGCGAAGACGCCTTTTCGGTCGGCATCGGCGCCGAGGCGCTGCGCGAAATGCTGGCCGCCATCGACCTGGAAGAAGAACTGGCCAACCTGCGCATCGACCTCAAGGAAACCAACTCCGAAGCCAAGCGAAAGAAGTATGTGAAAAGGTTGAAGCTGGTCGAGGCCTTCATCGTATCCGGTACCCGTCCCGAATGGATGATCCTCGAGGTGATCCCGGTGATCCCGCCCGAATTACGCCCGCTGGTTCCCCTGGACGGGGGCCGTTTCGCAACTTCGGACCTGAACGACCTTTACCGCCGCGTGATCAACCGCAACAACCGCCTGAAGAGATTGATCGAACTGCGCGCGCCCGAGATCATTATTCGCAACGAAAAACGGATGCTTCAGGAATCCGTCGACGCCCTTTTCGACAACGGGAGGCGGGGCCGGGCCATTACCGGCGCCAACAAACGGCCATTGAAATCGCTCAGCGACATGCTCAAGGGCAAACAGGGCCGTTTCCGCCAGAACCTGCTTGGCAAGCGCGTCGATTATTCCGGCCGATCGGTGATCGTGGTCGGACCGGAACTGATGCTGCATCAGTGCGGCCTGCCTAAAAAGATGGCCCTGGAACTTTTCAAGCCCTTCATCTACGCCAAGCTGGAGTTATACGGCATGGCGACCACCATCAAGGCGGCGAAACGGATGCTCGAAAAGGAGCGTCCCGAAGTCTGGGACATTCTTGAGGAGGTTATCCGAGAGCATCCGGTGCTTTTGAACCGGGCGCCGACCTTGCACCGGCTCGGCATTCAGGCCTTCGAGCCGCTCCTGATCGAGGGCAAGGCCATACAGCTTCATCCCCTGGTCTGCGCGGCCTTCAACGCCGATTTCGACGGCGACCAGATGGCCGTGCACGTGCCGCTGTCCCTGGAGGCCCAGTTGGAGGCCCGGGTCCTGATGATGTCGACCAACAACATCCTCAGCCCGGCCAACGGCAAGCCGATCATCGTTCCCAGTCAGGATATCGTTCTCGGACTTTATTACCTGACCATGGACCGCGAGGGCGAACCCGGCGAAGGCATGGCCTTCGTCGACGTCGGTGAGATTCAGCAAGCCCTGGACGCCGGTGTTGTCACCCTGCATTCGAGGATTCAGGCTCGCTATCATGGCGTTGACGAGAAAGGCAACGAAACCGTTACCCGCGTCAAGACGACACCGGGACGGATGCTGTTGAGCGAAATTCTGCCGCGCAACAAGAACATCCCCTTCGCCCTGATCAACCAGTTGTTGACCAAGAAGGAAGTCACCACCGTCATCGACGAGGTCTACCGCCACGCGGGCCAGAAAGAGACGGTGATCTTCGCCGACCACCTGATGGGCATTGGCTTCCATTATGCCTGCATGGCCGGCATTTCCTTCGGCAAGGACGACCTTGTGGTTCCCGAAGCCAAGAAACGGCTTGTCGCCGAGACCGAGGTCAAGGTCAAGGAATATGAGCAGCAATACCTGGACGGCCTGATTACCCGGGGTGAAAAATACAACAAGGTCGTCGATGCCTGGTCCCATTGCACGGACCGTGTCGCCGACGAGATGATGAAGATCATTTCGTCAGAAGAGCCCGGGAAACCCGTGAATTCGGTTTATATGATGGCCCATTCGGGGGCCCGGGGTTCGGCGGCACAGATGAAACAGTTGGCCGGTATGCGCGGCCTGATGGCCAAGCCGTCCGGGGAAATCATCGAAACCCCGATCATTTCGAACTTCAAGGAAGGCCTGACGGTTCTGGAGTATTTCAACTCCACCCACGGTGCCCGCAAGGGCTTGGCCGATACGGCGCTAAAGACCGCTAATTCGGGGTATCTGACCCGGCGCCTGGTCGACGTCGCCCAGGACTGCATCATCGTCGCCGAAGACTGCAAGACCAAGACCGGCATCACCGTCAGTGCCGTGGTCGATGGCGGCGATGTCGTCTCTTCGTTGACCGACCAGATCCTTGGCCGTTGCGCCGCCGAAGACATCAAACACCCGGCAACGGGCAAAACCCTGATCAAGGCGGGAATAATGATCGAAGAGGAAGCCTGCGTTGAGATAGAAGCCGCCGACTTCGAATCCATCCGTATCCGCAGCGTCCTGACCTGCGCCTTGAAGGAAGGGGTCTGCGGCAGGTGCTACGGGCGCGATTTGGCTCGCGGCACACCGGTCAACATCGGCGAAGCCGTCGGCGTCATTGCCGCGCAGTCGATCGGCGAACCCGGCACCCAGCTGACGATGCGGACCTTCCACATCGGCGGCGCCGTACAGCGCGGCGCCGAGCAATCCCGAGTCGAGGCAAACGTAGATGGCAAGGTGCAACTTAAGAACTGTTCCTCGGTCAAAAACAGCCAAGGGGTTCAGATCATCATGTCCCGCAATGCGGAATTGACGTTGGTCGATTTCCAGGGCCGCGACAAGGCCCGCCACCGGCTTCCTTACGGGGCCCGGCTTCTGGTCAAGGACAAGGCCAAGGTCAGCCGTGACGACAAGCTTGCCGAATGGGATCCCTATACGCTTCCCCTCATCACCGAGAAGGAAGGCATCGCCAATTACATGGACATGGTCGAAGGCCTGTCGATCATGGAGAAGATGGACGAAGCGACCGGCATCGCATCGAAAGTGGTGATCGACTGGAAGCAGCAGCCCAAGGGGGCGGATCTCAAGCCCCGGATTACGCTGCGCGACAAGAAAAACAAGATCATCACCCTCGATAACGGGCTTGAGGCCCGGTATTTCATGTCCGTGGATGCGATCCTTTCCGTCGAATCCGGACAGCAGGTCCATGCCGGCGACGTGCTGGCGAGGATTCCCCGTGAATCGGCCAAGACCCGCGACATCACCGGCGGCTTGCCTCGCGTCGCGGAGCTGTTCGAGGCCCGCAAGCCGAAGGATTATGCCATCATTTCCGAATCCGTGGGACGGGTCGAATTCGGCAAGGATTATAAGAACAAGCGCCGCATCGTCGTCGTTCCCAGTGATGGTAAGGGCGAACCGATGGAATACCTGGTTCCGAAAGGCAAACACATCTCCGTTCAGGAAGGCGATTATGTGGAAATCGGCGACAGCCTCATGGACGGCAATGCGGTCCCCCATGACATCCTGCGGGTGCTGGGCGTCGAAGCTTTGGCCAAATACCTGATCAACGAGATTCAGGACGTTTACCGGCTGCAGGGGGTGAAAATCAACGACAAGCACATCGAGGTCATCGTCCGTCAGATGCTGCAGAAAGTAGAGGTTTCCGATGGCGGCGACACCACCTATCTGGTTGGCGAATTGGTAGATCGTGTGGAATTCGACGTCGTCAACGCCAAGACCAAGGAAGAGGGCGGCAAGCAGGCACAGTTCTTGCCGGTTCTGCAAGGTATTACCAAAGCCAGCCTGCAGACACGATCATTCATTTCCGCCGCCTCTTTCCAGGAAACCACGCGCGTTCTCACCGAAGCCGCCGTTTCGGGCCGGGTCGATAATCTGATCGGGCTTAAGGAAAATGTCATTGTCGGGCGCCCCATTCCGGCCGGAACGGGCAGCGTCATGAACCGTTTCCGCGAGATCGCCGCCGAGCGGGACAAGGTATTATCCGCTTTGCAGGCCCAAGAACAGGCCGATTTCGAAATCGAAAACGCCGAATCGGTGGTCGAAGAAGCGCCCGCGGAAGGAGCCGAATAAGAGTCGAATCAAGGACTTTTTTTGCGGCCGCTCTGGGTTCTTCCGGGCGGCCGGAAACCCTTTGAAAATCAGCCCTTTTAGTGCTTGACGGGATATGGGCGCGTTACTATATTCCGGCCACTCCGCAGGGGCTGGTGGTAGGCCGTCCGGTCTAGACGCAGCCGCCAATGCGATTTGGAAAAAATTGGGTTTCTGGCCTCCGGGCAACTAGGTTACGGCCGGGAGGTCATTATTGTTTGACCCTTGATTGTGACTTTTTTTCAAGGGATTGGCATCATGGTTTAAACCCCGTGATGCACGTGAGCATGTGAGAAATTTGGGGTTTTCAGGCCCCGCCGAGGACACGAAAAAGGCGTTTGAATCGCCTTAGAGGAATTGGACGAAACGGATGCCGACCATCAACCAACTGATTCGCAAACCGCGCAAATCTCCGGTAATGCGAAACAAGGTTCCGGCGCTTGAACAGTGTCCGCAGAAACGGGGCGTGTGTACGCGCGTCTACACCACGACCCCGAAAAAGCCGAATTCGGCCCTTCGCAAGGTTGCCCGCGTCCGCCTGACCAACGGTTTCGAGGTCACGTCCTATATCCCGGGCGAAGGCCATAACCTGCAGGAACACTCGGTGGTCATGATCCGTGGCGGCCGCGTCAAGGACCTTCCCGGCGTGCGTTATCACATTATCCGCGGAACCCTCGACACCCAGGGCGTATCCGACCGCCGGCAGCGGCGTTCGAAATACGGCACCAAACGGCCCAAATAAGGAACGCCCCGATGTCCCGCCGCCGAGCCGCTGAAAAACGCAAAATCCTGCCTGATCCGAAATACAAGGACCTGGTGGTCGCGAAATTCACCAATTCCTTGATGCTCGCCGGCAAGAAATCCGTGGCCGAAAGCATCATTTACGGCGCTTTTGACCTGATTGAAAAGAAAGCCGGACAGGACCCGCTGAAAACCTTTCTCGAGGCGATTGAGAACGTCAAGCCGGGCGTCGAGGTGCGCTCGCGGCGAGTCGGCGGCGCCACCTATCAAATTCCGATCGAAGTCCGCTCTGAACGCCGCCAAGCCCTTGCGATCCGCTGGATTGTCGATTTGGCCCGGAAACGGTCCGAAAACACCATGACCGAGCGCCTGTCGGGGGAACTGCTGGACGCGGCCAACAACCGCGGTGCGGCGGTTAAGAAACGGGAGGATACCCACAAAATGGCGGAGGCCAACAAAGCCTTCTCCCATTACCGTTGGTAGTTCCCTGGATATCCCATTATGTCCCGCATAACCCCCCTCGATCAGTACCGCAATATCGGCATCATGGCCCACATTGATGCCGGCAAGACGACGACCACCGAGCGGATTCTTTACTACACCGGCATTACCTACAAATTGGGTGAGGTTCACGAAGGAACCGCCACCATGGATTGGATGGTTCAGGAACAGGAGCGGGGAATTACCATAACCTCAGCTGCCACCACCTGTTACTGGAAGGACTTCCGGATTAACATTATCGACACCCCCGGGCATGTGGACTTTACCGCCGAAGTGGAACGCTCTTTAAGGGTGTTGGACGGTGCCGTAGCTGTTTTCGATTCCGTTGCGGGTGTGGAACCGCAGTCCGAGACCGTGTGGCGTCAGGCCGATAAGTACCGCGTTCCTCGTATCTGCTTCGTCAACAAAATGGACCGGGTCGGCGCGGACTTCGAACGCACCGTCCAGATGATCACGGATCGACTGGGTGCGATTCCGGTGCCGCTGCAGCTCCCGATCGGGACCGAAGACGACTTCGATGGCGTCATCGACCTCGTGGAGATGCGCGCTCTGCGCTACCGGGGGGATCGCGGTCAGGACGTGGTCGTCGAGGAGATCCCTGCGGATCTGCGCGAGTCTGCGGAAGCGGCGCGTGAGACGCTGGTCGAGCGCGTGGCCGAGAACGACGACCAGTTGATGGTCTCATTCCTCGAAGGACACCAGATCGACGTGCGCGAACTGCAGAAGGGGATCCGCCGAGCGACGCTCAGCAACGCGATCACGCCGGTGTTCTGCGGCAGTGCGCTCCGCAACAAGGGTATCCAGACGTTGTTGGATGCGGTCGT
>JADFNT010000075.1:4318-7512 GCA_022563215.1 Pseudomonadota bacterium | reverse complement strand
TGGGGCGCAAGGGGGTCGGCATCCAGCGCTACAAGGGGCTGGGGGAAATGAACCCGGAACAGTTGTGGGAAACGACCCTGGACCCGACCGCGCGGTCTTTGTTGCAGGTCAAGGTCAACCACGCCGACGACGCCGAGGACATTTTCTCGACCCTGATGGGCGACGTGGTCGAGCCCCGGCGCGAATTCATCCAGGAAAACGCGCTGAAAGTCGCCAACCTGGACGTCTAATTCCTCCCGCGTTAACCCGATGCTAACGCCCCGGTCCGATCATGGCCGGCATGGGAAAAGCCCGTAAAAACAAGGGCAAAGACGGACGCGCGCCGGCCGGAAAGGCCCGCAAGACGGCCCGCAACCCCGCCAAGACCGGCGGCGGCCTTTGGCGCGCCATCGCCTGGATGTTCGCTAAGTCCTTGAAATGGGGTGCCGTTGGCGCCGTGTGGGCGGTGATCGCCTTTGCCGTCCTCGCCGCCTGGTACGCGACCGAGCTTCCGGACGTGGATCAAGCCTTCAATGCCACCCGCACGCCCACGGTGACGCTGCTGGCCGCCGACGGCACCGAATTCCGGACCATCGGCGATGTCTACGGCGGGCCCGTCAGCCTTGGCGATTTGCCGGGCGCCCTGCCGGACGCCGTGCTGGCCACCGAGGACCGCCGTTTCTACGATCATTTCGGCCTCGACATCATCGGCCTTGCCCGGGCCGTGGTGGCCAATCTCAGGGCCGGGCGTATCGTCCAGGGCGGCTCCACCATCACCCAGCAGGTGGCGAAGAACCTGTTCCTGACGCCCGAACGCACCCTCAAGCGGAAGATCCAGGAACTGCTGCTGGCCTTGTGGCTGGAGCACAAGTTCACCAAGGACCAGATCCTCACCATCTATCTGAACCGGGTCTATCTCGGCGCCGGCACCTACGGGGTCGAAGCGGCGGCGAGGAAATACTTCAACCGCCCGGCGGCCCGGCTCACCACCTACCAGGCGGCGATGCTGGCCGGGCTCTTGAAGGCTCCCAGCCGCTACAACCCCCGGAGCCACCCGGCCCGCGCCAAGGCCAGGACCGCGCAGGTGCTCGCCAACATGGTCGCCGCCGGGGTGCTCGGCCCGAAAGCCGCCAAGGCGGCGCAAAGCGGCGGTCCGGTTCGGGGCCCTGCCCCGGGTCCGAAAAAAGGCCGCCATTTCGCCGACTGGGTGCTCGAACAGGTCTCCGATTACGTCAATCCCGGCGACAGGGACCTGGTGGTGCTGACCACCCTCGATCCCGGCTTGCAGCGCCTGGCCGAGAAGGGCGTCGAAAAAGCACTCGCCAAAACCGGGGCCAAAGCCGGGATCACCGAGGCGGCGTTGGTGGCGATGACGCCCTCGGGCGCGGTCCGGGTCATGGTCGGCGGCCGCGATTACGCCAAAAGCCAGTTCAACCGGGCCACCCAGGCCCGGCGCCAGCCGGGGTCGGCATTCAAGCCCTTCGTCTATCTGGCCGGGCTCGAAGCCGGGCTTCGTCCCGACAGCGTGCTCATGGACGCGCCGCTGGAGATCGGCGGCTGGCGTCCCGGAAATTTCACCAAAACTTATGTCGGACCGGTAAGCCTCGCCGACGCTTTCGCCAGGTCCATCAACACCGTCGCCGTCAGGGTCGGCGAACGGGCCGGGCGCGGTCGCGTCATTGACACCGCCCGGCGTCTCGGGCTGGCCGGCGATTTCAAGCCGACGCCCAGCTTGGCCCTCGGCGTCAATGAGGTCAGCCTGCTGGACCTGACCCAGGCCTACGGGCCGTTCGCCAACGGCGGCGCCGGGGTGTGGGCCTACGGGATCGAGGAAATCCGCGACCGGGCCGGGAACATCCTCTACCGGCGCCGCGGCTCGGGCCCCGGGCGGGTGGTATCGGAAGCGCACGTCGCGGCGATGAACGCCATGCTGTCCGGGGTCATCACCCACGGTACCGGCCGGGCGGCCCAAATCGGCCGCCCCCAGGCCGGCAAGACCGGCACCAGCCAGAACTTCCGCGACGCCTGGTTCGTCGGCTATACGGCGGATTTGGTCGCCGGGGTGTGGATGGGCAACGATGGCGGCAAGGCGATGGGTAACGTCACCGGCGGCGGGCCGCCGGCCAGATTGTGGCGGGATTTCATGAAAGCCGCCCATGCCGGGACGCCGCCAAGGGCGCTGCCGGGCTTGTCTCCCGCCCCGGCCCCCCCGGCGGCCCCGGAAGAAGCCCCGGAAGAAGACGGTCCCGGTTTCTGGCGTAATTTCCTGGCCACGTTGTCGGGGAACGAGGGCTAGGGGGTTCTATCCACCCGTCCGGCCCCGGGCCCGCCCCCGCCAAGGGATGACGGCGGGAATCCGGTCTTTGTAGTGGCGGAATTCGTCGCCATAAAGGACCAGCAGTTTGCGGTCCTCGAAACCGGCGCCGATGACAAGGTACACCGATCCCCAAACCGCCGTCGCCAGCCCGAAATCGCCCGTGGCGCCGCCCCATAGAATCAGATAGACGCCCAAATAAAGCGGATGACGGACGAACAGGTGCAGGCCGCCGGTGATAAGCGGCTCGTCCTCGGATAGGGTGATTCCCTTCTTTTGGGCGCGGATTTGCGCCACGCCCGAAAACCGGCCGAGGTCGTATTCGCGGAGCGCCAGCACCAGAACCACCACCCCCAGCACCCTGATCCCGGTCATCGGGCCGGCGACGCCGGGCTCAAGGTCATAGGGCTGATCGCCTATCAACGCCCCGCCGAGTGCCCACACGGCGGCGATATGAAGCCCCGCCCACAGGTTATAGGCGAGCCGGTAATAGACCCCGAACAGCGAATCCAGCCGGCGTTTCGCGGCAACCCCGGCGAGGACGGAGTGAACGGCGCCGAAGCTCAGCCACGCCAGCCCATAGATCGTCTGCGCCTGGAGGGGGGTATATTGGGAAAAAAGGTCTTCCATGCCGCCAAGGCGGGTTATTTGGTCATCCGGGCAATGGTCGCCGACGTCGAAAATCCCGGTTCCAGCTTCGCCAGCAGGACCTTGCCGCCGCGGCGCTTGACCACATCGGCGCCGACGACGCCTTCGAGGTCGTAATCGGCGCCCTTGACCAAGAGGTCCGGCTTCAGGGCCTTGATCAGCTTCAACGGCGTTTTTTCGGCGAAGATCACCACCGCGTCGACCGTCGCCAGCGACGCCAGCATCGTCGCCCGGGCGGCTTCCGACTGCACCG
>JADFNT010000075.1:0-4310 GCA_022563215.1 Pseudomonadota bacterium | reverse complement strand
CGGGCGGCCGTCGCTTTTCTGGCCGGCCACCGAGGCATCCGAATTCAGCCCCACCACCAGCCGCCCGCAGGCCCGTTTGGCCTGTCTCAGCAGCGACACGTGGCCCGGATGCAGAAGGTCGAAACATCCGTTGGTGAAGCCAATCTTGTGACCGGCCCGGCGCCAGGCGGCGACCCGATCCTTGACTTGTTGGGTGGATAGAATCTTGGCCTCGGCGCTCGAAAGGTCCTGATGATGGAGCCGGGCGACGACATCCGCCGCGTAGGCCGCCGCCGTGCCGACCTTGCCGACGACGATGCCGGCGGCGACGTTGGCCAAGGCGGCGGCGTCGGCCAATGGGATTCCGGCGCCGAGCGCCGCGGCGATGGCCGCGACCACCGTATCGCCGGCCCCCGATACGTCGAATACCTCTTGCGCCTCGGCGGCCAGATGAACGGCCCGGCCTTTCGCCGGCACCACGGTCATGCCGTCGGCGCTTCGGGTCACCAGCACGGCGCCGAGCTTGTGTTTGCGGATCAGGTGCTTGGCCGCGGCGGTGACGTGGTGGTCGGTTTCGACCGCCTTGCCGGTAGCCTCGGCCAGTTCCCTGAGGTTGGGCGTGATCAGGCCGGCGCCCCGGTAACGGCGGAAATCCGCTCCCTTGGGGTCGACGATCACGGTCTTCTTGGCCTGGCGGGCGATCTTGATGATCGCGGCCGCCACCTTGCCGGTCAGCACGCCCTTGCCGTAGTCGGACAGGACCACCACCTTGCAGCCCCGCATGGCGCTGGCGGCGGCCCTGATCAGCTTCTTTTCGACCTTCGGCGACAGGGGATGGCCGGTTTCCCGATCGGCGCGCAGCACCTGCTGGCCGCCGGCCAGGTAGCGCGTTTTGGTCGATGTCCGCCGCTCGTCGTCGACGATCGGCTTGTCGGCAACGCCGTGACCCCTGATTTGTCTGGCGATCTCCTTGCCGGCGCCGTCTTTGCCGACGACGGTGACGAAACGGGCCTGGGCGCCGAGGGATCGGAGGTTCCTGACCACGTTGCCGGCGCCGCCGAGCATGGCGTCCTCGCGCTCTACCTTGAGCACCGGTATCGGCGCTTCGGGCGAGATCCTATCGACTGATCCATAATTAAAATAATCCAGCATCACGTCGCCGACGCAAAGCACCCGGGCCTTGGCCAGGGCGCCGATCAACGGCACCAGTTGGGCGCGATCCGTCATATCAGGCCGAGCTCCTGTTCCAGGGCCCCACACAGCATGTGGCCGAGGGTGATGTGCATCTCCTGGATGCGGGACGTGATGTCCGACGGCACGATCAACAACGGATCGGCCAGGCCGACCATGCGCCCGCCGCCCTTGCCGCCGAAACCCACCGGAATGGCGCCTATTTGCTTGGCCTTCTCGAGGCCGCGGATGACGTTCTCGCTGTTGCCCGAGGTCGAAATGGCCAGCGCCACATCGCCGGGCCGGCATAGGGCCTCGACCTGGCGGGCGAACAGGTCGTCGAAGGACCAATCGTTGGCGATCGCCGTCAGGGCCGAGGTGTCGGTGGTCAGCGCCATGGCGCGGATGGGGTCGCGGTCGGCGATGTAGCGCACGATCAGTTCGGTGGCGATGTGCTGGCAATCGGCGGCGCTGCCGCCGTTGCCGAACAGCACCAGCTTGTTGCCGGCCCGGATGGCTTCGGCGCAGATGCCGATGAGTTGGGAAAACGGCTCCATTAGCGCCTCGCGGGTGGCGTCCACGGCGTCCTTGTGCTGGTCGAACTCGGCTTCGTAAAAGGCGTTCAGGTCCATGGCCTTTTTTACTCTTTTTAGGCCCGCCAATGCAAAGAAGCGGCTACAGGGTTTCCTTGAAGTAGCGAATAGTTTTTTCCAGGCCGTCTTCGAGCGCCACCTGGGGCTCCCACCCGAGCGCCGATTTCGCCAGGCCGATGTCGGGGCAACGCTGCATCGGGTCGTCGCCGGGAAGGGGGTGTTCCTCCAATTCGGACTCCGACCCGGTCATGTCGATGATCTTTTCCGCCAGTTCGCGGATCGTCAATTCCGTCGGGTTGCCCAGGTTCACCGGCCCGGTCACCTCGTCGGTTGCCCCCATCAGGCCAATCAGTCCCTCGATCAGATCGGAAACGTAACAAAAAGACCGGGTCTGGCCGCCGTCGCCGTAAAGGGTTAAAGGTTTTCCCCGCAGCGCCTGGACGATGAAGTTCGACACCACGCGGCCGTCGTTGGGGTGCATGCGCGGCCCGTAGGTGTTGAAGATCCGGGCCACCCGGATGTTGGTGCCGTACTGGCGGTGATAATCGAAAAAAAGCGTCTCCGCGCAGCGCTTGCCCTCGTCGTAACAGCCCCGGGGGCCGATCGGATTGACGTTGCCCCGGTAATCCTCCGTCTGCGGGTGCACTTCCGGGTCGCCATAGACCTCGCTCGTCGATGCCTGCAATATTTTCGCCTTCGTCCTTTTGGCCAGGCCCAGCATGTTGATGGCGCCGTGGACCGAGGTCTTGGTCGTCTGCACCGGGTCGGACTGATAATGGACCGGCGACGCCGGGCAGGCGAGGTTGAAGATTTCATCGACCTCGACGTAAAGCGGGAAGGTCACGTCGTGGCGCATCAGTTCGAAGTGGGGCTTGTCGAGAAGGCCGATAATGTTGTCCCTGGACCCGGTGAAGAAGTTATCGACGCAAAGCACGTCATGGCCGTCCTCGATGAGGCGGTCGCAGAGGTGCGAGCCGACAAACCCGGCGCCGCCGGTGACGAGCACTTTTTTCCTGGCCGACATGACCCAATCCTTCTGAAAACCGCGCCGAACCTAGCACTTCGCCTGGGCGCGGACAAAGCCGAAAGAGGTTGCGGGGCGGTTGATCCTTGGTATTGCGCCTAGGTCGACAAAAAACGCCGGGTGTCGGCCTCCAGCACCAGCGCCGTCAACCGGTTCGAGCGCCAGGCCCCGGTGTCGATGCCGATGCGGTTGGTCCGGATTTCAGGCTCCGGGCACGAGGTGTGGCCATGGACGACGACGTGCCCGAGGTCGTCGTCGGAAGATAGGAACTCCTCGCGGATCCACATCAGGTCGAATTCGTCTTGGTCCCGCAGCGCCACCCCGGGGCGCAGGCCGGCGTGGACGAACAGGTAATCGCCCTCGGCATGATGCATTTCAAGCCCGGTGAGGAATTTCCAATGGCTTTCGGGGACGGCCTGGCGGAGCTTGACGCGCGCTTTTTCCAGGTCCCGAAAGTCGCTAATTAAATCCCAAAGACCGATGCCGTAACTGTCCAGGGTGTTGCGGCCGCCGTTGATGATCCAGGTTTCGCCGTGGGTTCCCGTTTCCAGGAACGCGATCATCATGTCCTCATGGTTGCCTTTAAGGTAGTGACGCTCGAATCCCTCAAGCGGTCGTTCGATCAGGGCGTCGATAACGTCGAAGCTGTCGGGTCCCCGGTCTATGTAATCGCCGACATAAACCACGACCTTGCGCAGGTCCGGGGCGGTCTTGGCGTCGTCGAGGATTTGCCCGTGCAGGCGGTCGAGAAGGTCGGCCCGTCCATGGATGTCGCCGATGGCGTAAACGCGGCAATTCTCCGGCACGCGGGGGGAAACCAGGGCGTCCGCCGCCGTTTCCCGGCCCGGCCGGCCGTTGCCGGTGCTCTGGCGTCGAGGAGTCATCTCTGGCAATATGATGGCCCAGCGGCGGCCCGGCGGCAAGGAGGCCCCCGAAACAGGCCGGGACCCCCGGCGGCGGTTGTTTTGGCGGTAA
The DNA here is from genome assembly GCA_022563215.1 of Pseudomonadota bacterium. Classification (GTDB taxonomy): domain Bacteria; phylum Pseudomonadota; class Alphaproteobacteria; order Rhodospirillales; family Casp-alpha2; genus Casp-alpha2. The sequence continues at coordinate 569 of JADFNT010000075.1, read as the reverse complement.
TCTGATTTTAATGGTTCGATCTCATGATTTACCTCAGGCTGAGCGTTCTGCGCGCGGGGCCTTGAGGGGGAATTTCCAACCCCGGCCTTGGGCCCGTAAGACAGGCCCCGGCCTTGGACCCGTAAGACAGCCCCGGGCCTTGGGCCCGTAAGACAGGAAAGATCATGGCCGATACCGGCTACACCACCGGCGGATACAACGAAGCGGAGACCAGCGAGGAAAGCTTGCTGCTGTCCCGCCTCAAGCGCGTCGAGGCCAATCCGACCGGTGTTTACGCGGTCCATATGTACTTATCGAAGCTGAAAGCCTCGAACCGCCAGCCCCATTTCATCGGTATCGCCGCCCGGACGTTCGATTCGCTGATTGAAAGCTTCGAATCCACCGTATTTATGCTCCACAACTCGGACCTGATCCTGGTATGCCGGAACGTTCCCGTCGATGACGCCGACGACGCCGTCGACAAGGTGCGCGCCCTGTTCGGCGAGGACCCATTGCTGGCCACCGAGGATCAGGCCTTCGAGGACTCTTTTTCGACCTGGTACGACCTCAGCCAGCCGGAGGACTACTCG
>JADFNT010000074.1 GCA_022563215.1 Pseudomonadota bacterium | reverse complement strand
GCCAAGGGTTTCACCCTTTTTGATGTAAAAATCGATGCCGTCGACGGCTTTGACCTCGGCCACGGTGCGGGTCATTATGATTCCTTCGGTGACCGGGAAATACATTTTCAACCCCCGGACTTCGATCAGGATTTCATTGTCCTGGGGGCGGGTGATTCTGGATTCCGAAGCCATAACGCCTTCTTCCGGACTCATGAAGCCACCTTTTCTTGTTCTTGTTCTTTTTCTTGTTCTTTCAAATTATCCTTCTCGAAACAGGCGACGAAATGGCCTTCGCTCACCGCTTCCAAATCAGGAAAGGAGTGCGCGCAACTGTCCTTGGCAAACCGGCAGCGGGGCCTGAACGAGCAGCCATCGTCAAGCTGCGTCAGGTCCGGCGGCTGGCCCTCGATGGGATCGAGCTTGTCCTGGCGCGGCTGGTCCATGCGCGGGATCGATTTCAGAAGCGCCAGCGTATAGGGGTGGCTGGGGTTGTGGTAGATGTCCTTGGCCGTCCCCGTTTCGATGATCTTGCCGGCGTACATGACGTTGACCCGGTCCGCGTATCGGGCGACGACGCCCAGGTTATGGGTGATGATGATCAGCGACGCGCCGAGGCGCTTGGTCAAATCCTTCATCAGTTCGAGGATCTGCGCCTGGATGGTGACGTCGAGCGCCGTCGTCGGCTCGTCGGCGATAATCAGCTTCGGTTCGCAGCTCAACGCCATGGCGATCATCACCCGCTGGCGCATGCCGCCCGACAGGTGATGGGGGTATTGGTCGAGCCGTCTTTCCGGGTCGGAAATGCCGACCATTTCCAGGAGCTTCAGCGCCTTCTCGGACGCTTCCTGGTCGGAAATCGGGAAATGGGTGATCAGGGTTTCCGTCAACTGTTCGCCGATCGACAGGACCGGATTGAGCGACGTCATCGGCTCCTGGAACACCATCGAGATGTCCTTGCCGCGAAGGTTGCGCATGGCTTCTTCGTCCAGGGACAAAAGGTCCTTGCCGTCGAAATTGATGCTGCCCTCGACGATCTTTCCCGGCGGCCACGGAATGAGGCGCAGGATCGAAAGCGCGCTGACCGATTTGCCGCAGCCGGATTCCCCGACTATGGCCACGGTTTCGCCTTCGTCGACGCTATAGGTGATGCCGTCGACCGCTTTCACGGTGCCGGCGGAGGTGAAAAACTGAGTCTTCAGGTTCTCAATTCTGAGAAGTGTCGCCACGATCCCCCCTGTATGGGCTGTTATTGATCTTAGTGTTTGGTCGTTTCGTTTTGGCTGGTGTTTGGCCGTTTTCGTAATGGCCGGAAAAAACCTAGGGGGCAGCATGCCCTCTGTCAATTACCAACACCACCCCTTTCGCACACTTTTGCTAAATATATTTTGAGTTCCGGGAAGGGGCGTGTTTCCCATGGATAAGGTGTTGATTATGAACGTCTTGCCGCCGATGATAAATCGGTTGTTGGGCGGGCAAGGCCGATGAATAAACCCTGCCCGCCGCCGGAAATGGCGGTCGAGTTTATAAATCTTTTTCACCAACGGAGGTGCCGGGTCATGGCGTCGGATCAATACGAAACAGGGTTATCCATCCGCAAGGAGGTGCTGGGCGACGAATACGTGGACGCGGCCATCGCCAAGGCCGACGACTTCAACAGGGATTTCCAGGAGATGGTCACCGAATACTGCTGGGGCGGAAGCTGGGGCCGCGGCGTTCTCACCAAGCAGCAGCGCTCCATCCTCAACCTCGGCATGCTGGCGGCGCTCAACCGGCCGCATGAGTTCAAACTGCATTTCCTCGGCGCGCTGACCAACGGCGTCGGCATCGACGAAATCCGCGAGGTGCTGATTCAGATCGCCATCTACTGCGGCGTCCCGGCCGGGGTCGAGGCCTTCCGCATCGCCCGCGAGGTGTTCCAGGAAGAAGGCATCGACGTCTCGCGCATGGATTCCGAAGGCGCCGAGTAATGACGTCTCCTTCCCTGGGGTTCGCCGGCCTGGGGCAGATGGGCGGCCCCATGGCCGCCAACATCGCCGCCGGCGGGTTTCCGCTTATCGTCCATGACAAGGCCGGCACCGCCGAACGGGCGCCGGAAGGAACAAGCGCGGTGGACTCGCTGGAGGCCCTGGCGGCGGGCGCGGAAACGCTTTTCCTCAGCCTCCCCGACGGCCCGGCGTCGCTGTTGGTCGCCCGCGATTTGGCCGGGATGGGAGACATCGCGGTCAAGCGGGTCATCGACCTTTCCACCATCGGCCCCGAGGCCGCCCGGGAAGCCGACGGCATTCTCGGGCCCGCCGGCATCGTCTATATCGACGCCCCGGTTTCGGGCGGCCAGGCCGGCGCCAAGGCCGGCACCATCACCGTCATGTGGGCGGGACCGGAGGACGTGCTGGAGATCCACCGCGAGGTGATGGAATCGTTTTCCAAGAACCTTTTCCATGTCGGCCCCAACCCCGGCCAGGGGCAGGCGATGAAGCTGTTGAACAATTTCCTTTCCGGCACCGCCATGGCGGCCACCTCCGAGGCCATGGCCTTCGGGCTGTCGCAGGGCCTGGAAATGGAAACCATGCTCGACGTGGTCAACGTCTCGACCGGCCGCAACTCGGCGACCAGCGACAAGTTCCCCAACCGCATCGTCACCGGCACCTATGACGCCGGGTTCAAGACCTCGCTGTTGACCAAGGACATCGGCCTGTTCCTGGAAAACGCCCGCGCCGCCGGCACGCCCTCGGCGGTGGCCGGAACCGTCGCCGAGCAGTGGCGGCGCTGCGACGAGGCGATGCCGGATTCCGATTTCACCCGGATTTACGATTTTCTCTTAGAGAAAGATCAGTAGTCTTCCTCGAGCAGCGGAAAGGCGCTCAAGGCGTGCGCCGGGGCCACCGGCTGGGCGGCATGCAGGTAGGTTTCGTCCAGCTCGGCGTACCCGGCGACCCCCAGCAGGCCTAAGCAGGTGCGGATTTCGATCTCCAGCAGCTCCAGCGTCCGGACGATTCCGGCCTGCCCGGCGGCCGCAATGCCGAGGCCCAGCAGCCGGCCGATGCCGACCGCGTCGGCGCCCAGAGCCATCGCCTTGACCACGTCGGTGCCGCGCATGATGCCGCCGTCGACGATGACCGTGGCCTTGCCGCCGACTTCGGCGACGACCTCGGGCAGGACATCGATGCTGGCCCGGCCGTGGTCGAGCTGCCGGCCGCCGTGATTGGAAACGTAAATCCCGTCGACGCCGAGCGCCACGGCCCGGGCCGCGTCCTCGGCGGTGGCGATGCCCTTGAGGATCAGCGCGATGTCGTGGTTGTCCTTGAACCGCTTGACGTCGTCCCAGTCGAGGCGCTCCTGGAAGATCTCGTTCTCGGCCGCCCGCCGGGCAGAACTGAGATAGCGCTTTGAGATATCCCGCTCGCGCCGCCCGTATTGGTCCAGGTCGACGGTCAGGCAGAAGGCCGTGTATTCGGCCTCGATGGCGCGCCGGGCATGGTCGTCGATCCATTCGTCGTCGCCGCGCACGTAGAGTTGAAAAATCCGGTTCCGGCCGGGCGCCGCTTCGGCGACGGCTTCCAGGCCCGGCTGGCAAACCGACGACAGAATGGAAATGGTGCCGAATTCGGCCGCCCCACGGGCGGCTTCGGCGCCGCCTTCGGGGTGCAGGTCCTGCAACGACCCGATCGGGGCCAGCAGGACGGGGATGCGCAGCTTTTGCCCGAACACCGTCGCCGACGGGTCGAGCCCGGAGATGTCGTTCAGCACCCGGGGCCGGAAGGCCAGGGAATCCAGCCCCTGGCGGTTGCGCTTGAGGGTGGTCTCGGTGTCGGCGCCGCCCATCAGGTAGTCCCAGCCGTTGTCCTCCAGGTTGTCGCGCGCCGCCTTGACGATCTCGTGCAGGGTCTGGAAGTCGTTCGCCGCCTTGGTCATCCCCGCCTCATTCATGCAGCGGCCCGGCGGCGACGATGACCCCGTCGGCGTCGGCGTACAGGTAATCGCCGTCGTTGATGACGATGCCGCCGAAATAAAGCGCCACGCCGCTCTGGGCGATGCCGTCGTGGCGGGGGCGCTGCGGCGTCGTGCCGATGGCCTTGACCCCGAAATCCAGCTCGGCGAATTCGTGTTGGTCGCGGATGCAGCCGTTGAAGACCAGCCCTTGCCAGCCGTGCCCGTGGGCCTCGGCCGCGATGTTGCCGCCGCACAGGGCGCGGCGCCTCGAACCGCGCCCGTCGACGACCAGCACCTTGCCTTCCCCGCCTTGCTCAAGGACCGCGCGCACGCCCTTGTTGTCCTCGTAGGTGGCGAAGGTCACCACCCGGCCGTGGAAGTGGTTGCGGGCCGCGTAGTCGTTGAACGGAATCTCGCAGATCAGGACCGCGTCCCCGTGGTCGTCGCAGATGTCCGCGGTGCGGATGATGTCGTTGCCGTCGGCCATTGTCAGCCCCTCCCCGGTGCTTCGTTATTGATCAATTGCCGGCCAACATACGGTGTCTTATGGTGGCCCGCAATTCCCGGCTGCCGCCCAAACCTTTGCCAGGCCGGAAAACCGCCAACCCATGGGAGGGGAAACCGCCGTGAGCCAATTCGCCATCTTCGTCACCATCAAGCTGAAACCCGGAACGGCGGACGCCTTCCAAGCGTTGATCGAAGAAAACGCCGAGGCCGCCGTCAGGGACGAGGCCGACTGCCTTCAGTTCCAGGTCCTGACCGCCGAGGACGACCCGGAGACGTATTTCTTCTATGAGGTCTATACCGGCGCCGAGGGCCTGGAAAAACACCGCGAGACGCCCCATTACCGGAAATACATGGCCGCCGCCGAGGACATGATCGCCGAGCGCTCGATCCAGCGCTGCGACCTGCTCGCCGCCCACCCTTAAATCCCCACACCTGAATCTAAGGCTCCAGGATCATCGCCCCGGTGGTGTTGCGGCTTTCCAGGTCGGCGTGCGCCCGGGCGGTGTCGGCAAGGGCATAGCGGCGGCTGATATCGACCTTGACCGTGCCGTCCCTGAGCACGCCGAAGACGGTATCGCAAGCCTTCTCCAGGTCCTCGCGGCTGGCGATGTAGGTGGCCAGCGTCGGCCGGGTCACGGTCAGCGATTTCTTGTGCAGGTTTTGCAGCGGGAACGGCTCCACCTGGCCCGACGCGGTGCCGTAGTTGATGGCGTGGCCCATGGGTTGCAAGCAATCGAGGGAGCCTGAGAACGTATCGCGGCCGACGGAATCGTAGACCACCGGCACGCCACGGCCCCCGGTGATCTCCATCACCTTTTCGGCGAAGTCGTCGCGGGTGTAGACGATGGCGTGATCGACACCCAGGCCCTTGACCAATTCCGCCTTCTCATCGGTGCCGACGGTGCCGATGACCACGGCGCCGAGCGCCTTCGCCCACTGGCAGATGATCTGCCCGGTGCCGCCGGCGGCGGCATGGACGAGGATGGTCTCGCCGGGCTCGACCTTGTGCAGCCGCCGCAACAGGTATTCCGCCGTCAGGGTGCGCAGGAACGCCGCCGCCGCCAGTTCGTCGGAAATATCGTCGGGGAGCACGATCAACCGGTCGGCCGGTGCCAGGCGGGCCTCGGAATAGGAGCCCTGGAGGCCCGAATAGGAAATGCGATCGCCTTCCTTCAGGCCCCCGGCATCGGGTCCCGTCGCCTCGACGACGCCGACCCCCTGCACGCCCAGGATCATCGGCAAGGTCACCGGGTGCTTCATCTGGCCGGTGCGGTGGTAGGTATCGACGAAATTGAGGCCGATGGCGGTGTGGCGCACCCGCACCTCGCCGGGGCCGGGATCGCCGACCTCGACGTCCTCCCACTTCAGCACCTCGGGGCCGCCGTGTTGGTGGATTCTGATGGCCTTGGTCATGGTTCCTCCCTGAACACACTTCGGCGGCAATTGTCGGGACCGGACTCGAGGAATGTCAAGGAAGGACGTGCCTTTCCACCGCCGGCGTCTCTGTGAACCCGTTCACAGACTGATAGTCCGGCTATTTGTTAACCTCTCCCAGTCCATCGACCCGTGGCAATTATTGGTGGTTGTTGATATAGTCCAGGCGCTTGACCGCGTCATTCGGGGGAGGAAACGAATGCGTGTTCCGAAGCCAGTTTTTCTCGTTAAACGGTTCGCCGCCGCGGTCCTGATCGTTGCGGTCACGTTGGTTGCCGCCACCCCGGCGCCCGCCGCCGAGGGGCCGGCCCTCGCGCCGGCCGAATACAAGCCGCTGCCGGTGGGCACCAGGATCAATTACGACAACAGAATTTACGTCGTTTCCAGAATCGACGGATTTTCAACGGTCTATAAAACGGTTACTGGAGGAAAGCTTTCGTGGCTGAGCGCTCACGCCTTATTCGGCGAATACAAAGATAATCTTCATATTATATCCAGTGGGGGATCCTCTCCCTACGAAATCGATGGTGAAAACAAAAAAAAACTAGAGGCCTTTTGGCCCCTTAAAGTCGGCAACAAAGTAAGTTTCAGGCTGGATGAACTTACAATGATAGGAGCACACAATGACCAAGAACAAGATTATTGGCGCATAACACTGGAAGTAACAAAGACCGAGGCCATTAACCTGAATGGGTTTTATTATCCTGCATACGTGATTGAGGAACGGGGCCGGTCCGACACCGGAAAAAGTTACCGGGGCCGCAAGTGGTATCAACCGGACGCGGGGTTAATCATCAAATCGGAAAGAATCTGGATAAAATCCTTCTCAATAATGTTGGCAGGCAGTTATACAAAAGACCCCCTGTTTGGGGAAAATCAGGAAGATAACTTTTCCCTGGTCAAGGTCACCTACCCCGAGGGCACGACCACCCACGCGTTGAAAGGGACCAAGACCGGCGGCGCGGCCGACAAGGCGCTTCTTGCCGAGGTCGAGAAACTCAAGCAGGAAGCCGAGAAAGCCCGCAAGGCCCGTGAGGCCGAGATCGCGCGCCTCAAGCGCGAGGCCGAGGAAGCCCGCAAGGCCGCATTGGCCGGAGGAGACAAGGCCCGCGCCGCCGAGATCGCGCGCCTGGAAAAAGAGGTCGAACAGCGTCACTGGGATTCCGTCAAGGACAGCCCGGAACTGGCGGCGGTCGAGGACTACCTGAAACGCTACCCCAGTGGCCGCTTCGCCGCCGAAGCCAAGGCCCGAGTCGCGGTGCTGCAACGGCTGGCCAGCGCCAGCAGGATCGATTTCGGCACCTATAACGCCCTGGTCATCGGCATCAACGAATACAAGTACCTGCCGAAGCTGCAGGTGGCGGCCAAGGACGCCGAGGCGGTGGCCAAGGTGCTGAAAGACGATTACGGGTTCAAGGTCAGGCTGCTGATCGACCCGGTCAGGGACGAGATCCTCGACGCCTTCGATGAGTTGCAGGAGACCCTGACCGGCAAGGACAACCTGCTGATCTATTACGCTGGCCACGGCTGGCTCGACGAGGAAGTGGACCGGGGCTATTGGCTGCCCATTGACGCCAAGCCGGGGCGGCGCAGCCGCTGGGTCTCCAACGCCACCATCACCGACACCTTAAAGGGGCTCAGCGCCAAGCATGTGATGGTGATCGCCGACAGCTGCTATTCCGGCACCCTGGTGCGCGCC
>JADFNT010000073.1 GCA_022563215.1 Pseudomonadota bacterium | reverse complement strand
AGACGATGAAAACCATCCCGGAGACAAAATTTCAGACCCGCGTCCGCAACGACGCCATCGAAGGCCCGAACCCTTTCGAATGGAAGGAAGTGTTCAGCCACGAAATCTTCAAGGACAGGAAAGTCGTGCTGTTCGCGCTTCCCGGCGCCTTTACGCCGACCTGCTCGACCAGTCACCTGCCCCGTTACGAGGAACTGCACGGCCAGTTCAAGGCCGAAGGGGTGGACGAGGTGATCTGCCTTTCCGTCAACGATGCCTTTGTCATGTATCAGTGGGGCCAGAGCCAGGGCGCGGAAAAGGTGTTCCTGCTGCCCGACGGCAACGCCGATTTCACGCGCGAGATGGGCATGCTGGTGGACAAGGAAAACCTCGGCTTCGGCAAGCGGAGCTGGCGCTATTCCATGGTCGTGGAAGACGGCGTGATCGAGAAAATGTTCGTCGAGGAAGGTTTTTCCGACAACTGTCCGACCGACCCCTTCGAGGCCTCCGACGCCGACACCATGCTGGAATACATAAAGTCCAGGAAGGCCGACAAAACCGACAAGGCCGCCTAAAGCAAATCCCGAGCAAACGGAACCGTTTGCGACGACGTATTTGCGTAAAATCAATGAGTTAGGGAATTTCCGGTGAACCAGCGTGAACCGGAAATGCCCTAATTCACCGCCGGCGCGGGCATCTCTTCCCCGGGATGCCCGTTGCCGCGCCCCCTACTCCGCCCCATCGCTTTAAGGTTGTTTCGGCGCCAGCAGCAGCTTTGACATCAGCCGGTCCACGGGCGCGAAATCGTCGGTAAGCACCGGGACGTCCGCTTGCGCCAACCGGCGGCCAAGGGCGGCCTTGGACCAGCGCGCCCAGACGCGCCAAAGGCCCCGGCGGGCTTCGATTCGGGACACCGGCGTCGGCCGCGCCGAGGCGATGACGACGAAGGTGACGCGGCCCGATTCGTCAATCTCGTCCACGGTCTGCCACACCTCGACGGCGGCAAAGTCGAGGCCCAGGGTCTTGACCAGACTGGTCAGGAAGCGCGGGTCGCCGCCGAGATCGACCACGTTGACGACGTAAAAACCGTTCGCTTTTAGCCTCGCCTTGATTTCCCGGTGGAACTCGCGCGTCACAAGATGGGTCGGAACGGCGATGTCGCGGAAGGCATCGCCGAAGACGACATCGAACCGGGGCCCGGGCTTCAACCCTTGCAAGGCCACCCGGGCATCCTGGTGCAGCACCGTCAATCCCGCCGCCGCCGCATCGAACCACATATTATCCTTCGCCGCCGCCGTCACCGAAGGATCGATTTCGGCCACCACCAGGTCCGAGCCGGGCCGGGCCGCCGCCCAGGCGCGGGGAAGCGTATATCCGCCGCCGCCGATGAAGAAGGCGGTCACCGGACTTCGCGGCCCGAACCTTACCGCCGCCGCCTCGTCGACGAGATGGATGTAGGGGCTGTGAAGCAGGCCCGGATCGTTGCGGTCGTTGATGCTGTGGACTAGGTGGTCGAGGACCATGATCCTGACGGGCCGCTCGTCGTCTTGGGAATAGTCCTCGATGCGGATACAGAAGTAATCGCTTTCCACCTGGCATGGGGACTGGAACGCCGCCACCCGTTGCCCCCACCACAGGAACCCGCCGCCGGCGATTGTCATGGCCACCACCAGCCCCCATCCCATGCGGAGGCGAAGGGCGAAGGCGAGGGCGAGAGCGGCATAGACGGCGGCGACGGTGATTACCGTGCCCGAGGACCCGATCCAGGAGATGAACAGATATCCCGCCGCCAACGTGCCGGCGATGCTGCCCAAGGCGCCGACGGCGTACATGCGCCCGATGATCCGGCCCGGCCCGTGACTGCCGGTTTCGACGGCAATCTTGGTCAGTATCGGCGATACGATGCCGACGAAAAGGCTGGGCAGGAAAAACAACGCCCCCGTCAACAGCACGATGGCGGAAATGGGCGACAACCCGCCGCCCAACAGCGCCCCGGACACCAGCCGCAGCAGCACCAGCGAAGCGAGGCTGGAAACGGCCGCCAAGGCCAAAGCCCAAGCAACGCGCCTGCCGCCCTCGCGGGCGTCCACTCCAGGCCCGGCCAGCACGCCGCCGATCCAATGCCCCGCCGAAAACCCGGCCAGCACGACGGCGATGATCGCCGTCCAGGTATACAGCGACATGCCCACATAGGGCGCAATCAGCCGTCCGGCAACGATTTCGATCACCAAACCGCAGGCGGAACTCAGGAAGACGACGAAGGCGTACGCCGCTTGAACCATGGACTGCCGTACCCTTCTTTTGCCCGCCGGAGTCTTAATAGCGTGTCAGGGTTGACCGCGATCACACGATCAACCCTGCGTTCAGACGCCCGTTCATGCGCCCGTTCATGCGCCACGGGGGCTGACGGCCCGCCGGGCCCCCTATTCCGCCGCCTCGTACCAGTCCCGCTTCACGGTGTCCATGTTCCGGCCTTCGATGCGGATGAGCCTGGTCGGGCCGTTGCGCTTCGGCGAATGGATGTCGCCTTTCCGGTAGACCCGGGACTGGCCAGGCTCGAGGGTATAGGTGTCGGTCCGTTCGACCCGGCCCGGCGTGTCCCCGTCCGGCGCCTCGATGAGCCGCCAGTCGGTCATTTCGGTGACCCCTTCGGCCTGGCCGTAGATGGCCCAGCTTGGCCCGTGGTCGTGGGGCGACGACGTCTTCGCGCCTTCATACACGTGGGCGACGATGCAAAACCCCAAATCGGGGTCCTGGTAAAGGATGTCCCGTTCCGCCGTCGCCCCGGGCCCGAGATGGGCGTTGACGAAATCTTCGTCCTTGAGCGCCGTTTCCAGAAGCTCGCGCACCTTTTCCAGCCCCTCCGGGGCCGGCGTGGCGTTCAGCGCGTCGCGGCAATCGGCGGCGAAGGCATCGAGGGTATAGGCCATGTCATCGGTCCTTGCGGTCTTACAACGCTTTCGCCGATCCTATCACACCCGGCCCGCCGAAACCCAAGCCCCCACCTGGCGCGGTTTGGTGTTAAACTCCGCCTTCGCACCTGGGGCGGGGGACCATGGACAGGGAACAAAAAAAACCTTTTTAACCAATCACTTCGTGTTCGACGCCCTGTCGGACGGCGATATCGGCCTGTTGCTGGATAACACCCATTCGAAGAAATACGTCGCCGACGAGGTGATTTTCTTCAAGGGCGACCCGACCACCGGGATGATGGCCGTGGTCAGCGGCTGCGTGCAGATCCGCATCGTTTCCGAGGACGGCAAGCAGCTCGTCCTCAACACCATGCGCGAGGGCGAAATGCTGGGCGAGATCGGCGTCCTCGACGGCGGCGACAGGACCGCCGACGCCGTCGCCGTCGAGCCGACCGAGCTGTTGACCATCGACCGGCGGGCTTTCCTCGACCTCATCAACCGCAATCCCGGTTTTTCCATGACCCTGATGGAAATCCTGTGCAGCCGCATCCGGGGAACCAGCGAACAGGCCGAGGACCTGGCGCTGCTGGACCTGAGAAAACGGCTGGCCAAGAAACTCCTCAGCCTGGCCGGGGAAAAGTCCTCCGGCCCGGACGGCGGCAAGGCCATTATCGGCCATTCGCAACAGGACCTGGCCTCGATGGTCGGGATCACGCGGGAAAGCATCAACAAGCACCTGGGCGCCTGGGCCAAGGACGGGTTGATCGCCGTCAGCCGAAACGAGATCGAAATCGTCGACGAACAGGGCCTACGGGATATCTTCGAACCCTGACGCCCCCTACTCCTCCCCTTCGCGGCCCGGTTCGGGCGAATGGCCTCCGCTTTCGCCACCTGCTAACATCCCAACCCAGTGATGAACTTCTTCAAGCATTCATTTTTGGTGGTCCTCTTCTTGGTGGCGGCGGCCCTGTCGGCGCCCGCCGGGGCCGATTTCAAGGCCGGGCTCGAGGCCTACCAGCGGGGCGATTACAAGGCGTCTTTCCGGGAGTGGAACCCGCTGGCCGAGGCCAGCAACGCCCCTGCCCAATACAACTTAGGGATTCTTTACGAAAACGGCCTCGGCGTCGCCAAGGACGCCGTCAAGGCCTATCGCTGGTACGTAAAGTCGGCCCGGCAGGAGTACGGGCCGGCGGCCAGGGCCGTGGCCCGGTTCCGGCGCGACCGCCCCAAAACCGTCCGCAAGGCCGAAAGCCAGCAAGGCCAGAGCCGGGTCGAGGACCGCCAGCGGGCGGAGCTTAAACGGTTGAAGGAACAGCGCCTGCGGGCGAAAAAGCGGGCCGAGGAGGGGCGCCGGCAAAAGGCGCGGCGCACCCAAAGACAGCCGGCGCCCCCAGGGCTGTCTGGGCTGTCGGTCCCGGTGCCGCCGGGATGGGTCCGGGGCGCCGCCGGGCGGTTCATGAGCGCCGAGCCCGGGGACACCGAAGACCTGCTCGGGATCAACGCCGAAATGACCCTCTATACGCCCCGCGGCGAAACCCCGGAAACCTGGTCGGAAATGATCCTGGTGGGAACCATCCGCCGGCCCGCCGCCGCTCCGGGAAAGCTGTATTCCGGCTTCATCGGCAACGTCGAGGCCGGGTGCGCGTTGGGCGAGGGTTCACAAGCCGGCACCGGGGCCCCTGGAACAATCCGGGTTTTTTACGCCTGCGCGAAGCTTAAAGCGCAAGATTACGGCCTTTATGCCGAGATGAAGGCGGTCCAGGGCACGGAAAGCCTCTACGCCGTCCGCCGCGTCTGGCGCGGCAAGCCGTTCCCCAAGGACGCCATCGCCAGGGTCAGAAAACGCTTCGGCGGCTGGGACGCCTGGTTCGCCCGCATCGGCACAGGCCCGGGCGAGGGGGCGGACAAGGTTTCCGGAGGGTTCGGTTTCTTCGTCAGCCCCGAGGGCCATATCCTGACCACTCATGCCGTCGTCAAGGGATGCAAATGGCTGCGCTTTTCCTCGGCCAAGGCGAAGCTGCTGGTCAGCGACCCGGTCAAGGGCTTGGCGTTGTTCCAGGTCCGCAAGAAGCCCTCGCACGTGGCCGCGTTCCCCGAAGGCGGCGGCGCCAGGGAAGGCGATCCGGTGGTCGTCGCCGGCCACCTCCTGGACGGGCAACCGGGCTCCGATCTCGCCGTTTCGACCGGCGTCGTCAAGGCCCTCCCCGGGGCCGGGGCCGGCGGGCGGTTTATTTCCATCACCGCCCCCATCCAGCCGGGCACCAGCGGCGCGCCGCTCCTCGATTTGACCGGCGCCGTCGTGGGCGTCGTCATGGCCAAACCCGAGGCGGTGCAATTGGCGGGGTTGGCGGGGGAAATCCCGGAAAAGATCGAACTCGCCCTCGGCGCCGGGGTGGCCAAGGAATTCCTCTCGGGCCAGGGCGTGCCCTTCGAGACGGCGGCCACGGGCAAGGCCCTGTCGCCTTCCGAGGCCGGTGACAAGGCCCGGTCGTTCACGGTTTCCGTCGAATGCCGGAAATGATGATGGTTTCGGCGGCGGGGTTCATGGTGTCCCGGCTGGAGACAATGCCCTTTAAGACGCCGCCTTCGACGCCTGCCAGCCGTCGAGAATGCCGCGGGCGTTGTTGGTGGTGGGATCGAGGAAGGAATCGTGGTCCTCGGTCTTGGCCGTCAATTCGATGACGTAGCCGTTGGGATCGCGGAAATAGATCGAATGGACGAATTCGTGGTCGGCGACGCCGCGGGTATCGATGCCTTCGGCCTTGCCCTTGTCGAACATTTCCTGCAGGGCTTCGGGCGTCACTTCGAGCGCGATATGTAAGTCGTAATCGTGTTGGTCCTTGAACTCGAAGGGCTGGCCCGGGGCCTCGAAAAAGGCCAGGTACGAGCCGTCGTCCATGCCATAGAAGGTGTGCAGGAGCTTGGTTTCGCGCCCGGTCTTGGTTTCCGTGATCTCCAGCGACCCGGCCAACGGCAGGCCGAGAAAGTCTTCGTAGAACTTGCGGGTTTCCTCTGAATCCCGGCACCGATAAGCGTTGTGGTGAAGGCCTTTTATCATCCTGGTCTCCTTTATCCCGCCTCTGGGTTCAAGTGGTCGGAACCTAACCTATTCACCGGCCGGGCCGGTTTCAACCACGCCGCCCGGTCAATCGAGCAACGTTTCGCCCGGCTTGACGCGGGTGAATTTGACCGGTTCGGCCGCCGCCGCCTCCCGCAATGCCTCACCCGTGGCAATCTAAGGTCATTTATGCTATACTGCGTGCGCTCGATCACGTCATTCGGGGGGTCCGAATGAGTGTTCTGAGAGTTATGCACTTATCTGGCACCTCCTGATCCGAATTCCGCTTTTGGCGGAGAGTTTTACATTTCGGAGGGTATAGACATGCCGATGGAGCAAGATGATCCTGATAAGGGGCTCCTGATGGTAGGAGCTATTGCAGGGGGAATCGTCTTCTTGGTGCTCATCGCCGTCTTTTTCGAGGTGATTTAATCCCGGCCTCTTGTCGCTGATGGGATGAACCACCGGCGCCAAAGCGCACTGCGTACGGTTTTCTGAGGACGCCGGAAACGGCAACCGGCGAGGGGATTATGCGGCCGCGAATCCGCGGTTTCACGGCCCCGCCGCCCGGTCAATCGAGCAGGGTTTCCCCTGGCTTGACGCGGGTGAATTTGACCGGTTCGGTGGCCGTTTCCAACGTGCCGTCCTTGAGGGTGACGCGGGTGAAGGCGGATTCGTCAAGGGCACCTGAGTCGGGAAAATCGGCACGGTAGTGGGCGCCCCGGGAATCGACTCGGGCCTTCGCCGCCGCCGTGATCGCCCGGGACACCAGGATTAGGTTCTTCAGGTTCATCCAGTCGTGCCAGGTCAGGTTATAGGCGAGGTCGCCCAGGGCGACGCCGATGCCGTCCAGGCCCGCGTCGAGCGAAACAAGCGCGTCCTCGGCGCGATCCAGCGAGGCGGCGTCGCGGACGATGCCGACATCGTCCCACATGATGCTGGAAAGCCTATCGCGCACCGCCTCCAGGTCCCCCGGCGGCTGGCCCAACGGCGTCCGGCAAAGATCGATGGCCGCCTCGATGGCGGTTTTGTCCGGGTCATGCAGGGCGCCGTTCGCAGGCATCCAGGCGCCGATGGCGTCGCCGGCGATGGCGCCGAAGACGGTGGAATTGGCGACCCCGTTGCCGCCCAGGCGATTGGCGCCGTGGACGCCGCCGGTATCCTCGCCGGCGGCGAAAAGCCCGTCTCGTTCCGTCCGGCAGTCGGCGGCGAACTCGACGCCCCCCATCATGTAGTGCGCCGTCGGCACCACCTCGACCCGGTCCGACACCAAATCGAACCCGCAATCGGCGCAGCGTTCGACCATGCCCGGGAACTGGCGGCGAACCTCGTCCCCGTCCAGGTGGCCCATGTATAGATAAAGCCCGCCCAAGGGACCGGTGTTGCCGGAACGCATTTCCGCGAACATGGCGCGGCTGACGATGTCGCGGGTGGCCCGTTCGGCGCGGTCGTCCAACCCGGCCATGAAGCGCCCGCCGTCACCGCCCAGAAGGTGGGCGCCCAAACCCCGGAGCCCCTCCTCCAGCACGGTGCCGGTCATCCGGGTATGGGGGCCGGCCAGCAGCCCCGTCGGGTGGAACTGCACCATCTCCATGTCGCGGAGGGGAAGCCCGGCGCGGAGCGCCATG
>JADFNT010000072.1 GCA_022563215.1 Pseudomonadota bacterium | reverse complement strand
CGCGGGCTCGCTGGTGTCGATCATGCTGCTGAGGCTGTTCCAGAACACCGGCCACAAGCCGATCGTGCTGATCGGCGGCGGCACCACCAAGGTCGGCGACCCGTCGGGCAAGGACGAGGCCAGGAAGTTCCTGGGCGACGACGACATCGCCGCCAACATGGCCGGCATTAGGGAAGTGTTCGCCAAGTTCCTGACCTTCGGAGACGGTCCCACCGACGCCGTCATGGTCGATAATTCGGATTGGCTCGACGGGCTGTCCTACATTCCGTTCCTGCGCGATTATGGGCGCTATTTCTCGGTCAACCGGATGCTCGGCCTCGACAGCGTCAAGACCCGGTTGGAGCGCCAACAGCCGCTGAGCTTCCTCGAATTCAACTACATGGTCCTGCAGGCTTACGATTTCCTGGAGCTCGCCCGGCGACACGATTGCATGCTGCAGATGGGCGGCTCGGACCAGTGGGGCAACATTGTCGGCGGAGTCGAGTTGGGCCGGCGCATCGACAACGCGGAGCTTTTCGGGCTGACGACGCCGCTGCTGACCACCAGCTCCGGCGCCAAGATGGGCAAGACCGCCGAAGGCGCCGTGTGGCTCAACGAAGACATGCTGTCGGCCTACGACTACTGGCAGTACTGGCGCAACACCGAGGACGCCGACGTCGGAAGGTTCCTGCGCCTGTTCACCGAACTGCCGCTGGACGAGATCGGGCGCCTGGAGGCCCTCGAAGGCGAGGAGATCAACGACGCCAAGAAGGTGCTGGCCGACGCGGCGACGGCGCTCTGCCGCGGCGGGGAAGCGGCCCGGGAGGCGGCCGAAACGGCGCGCAAGACCTTCGAGGAAGGGACCCAGGGCGACGCGCTGCCGACAATGCACGTGCCCCGGGCCGACCTGGAGCAAGGCATCCCGGCGTTTGAGCTGTTCAAGCGGGCCGGACTGGCGAAGTCCAACGCCGAGGCGCGCCGCCTGATCAAGGGCGGCGGCGGGCGGCTCAACGACGCTTCCCTCGACAACGAAACCCGGGCCGTGACCATCGATGACCTCAACGCCGACGGGGTGATCAAGCTGTCGGCGGGCAAGAAGCGCCACGCCCTGGTCAAGGCGGTCTAGGGGCGCTTTAAGGGGGCTTAGCGGATTTCCTGCTGCTGGTTCGGGTCGTCGTCGGCCTGGGGCGTGAAATCGGCCTGGCCGAAGATGTCGAAGACGTTGCGGAAGATGCCCGGCGTCAGGGCCGACAAGGGGTTGACCGTGACCTTGGGGTCGTCGGTGGAGCCGCTCATGGTGTAGTTGGCGGCGAATACGCCGCCGCCCTTTTCGCCGCCGGTGAAGATTTCGCCGAGCACCGGGATGTGGCCCAAGGCGCTGTTGATGGCGTAGGCCGGGATCACGGTGCCGTTGATGTCGACCACGTCGGCGTAGGTATAGACGGTGCCCGACGCGGTGAAGCCCAGCGACGCCCCGAAGGCCCTGGCGTTCTTGATTTCCATCCAGCCGGGTCCGAGGACGAACGGGATGTCGAGGGTGCTGAAGGCCAGGCCGTCGCCTTCCAGGGCCTCGATGATGCCGGTCAAGGCCATGATGGAAAGGACGTGGGCCAGGGCCGGGGCGCGGGTGATGCGGTAGCCCTTGATCCGGATTTTGCCGATCAGGGGCCGGCCGGGGGCGCTTTCGGCGTACTGGCCGGCGATCTCGAGGCGGCCGCCCTGCATGGAGTCGTAGAGGTCGGTGACCCGCAGCGCCTCGCCGGCGTCCGACGCCGTCATCAGCAGGTTGCGGTTGCCGTCGGGGCCGGGGCGGATGGTCAGCTCGAAAGACTTAGCGTCGCCGATCTCGCCCTTCAGCAGCACCGTCTTCCAGGTCTCGTCCTCGTGGGCGAAGGTGCCGGAGATGTTATTCAGCGACCGATCGGGGCCGATCCAGACACGCTCCAACTCGACCGCCAGGGTCAGGTAGGGAAGGGTGAAACTGTCGGGGCCGGGGTCGTCGCCGCCCTGCAGGATGTCATCCCACAAGGACGTCATGTCGAAGCTGGGGCCGTGGAACCCGGCGTCCCAGCCGCCGTTCTTGTGGGCGATGACGGCGCCCTTCATCTCGGTGCGGCCGAAGGAGATGCGCTCGAAATCGATGCGCTGCAATCCCTTGCCCCTGGCCCCGTACTGGGCCCGGCCGGATATTTTAAGGTCGGCGGCGGTGATGGAAAAGCCGGGAACGTCGCTGATCGTCTCGCCGGCGAAGTCGATGGTGATCCGGGCCGTACCCGGGACGCCCGGCTTCTTGCTCCAGCCGAAGGCGGGGGCCGAAATTTCGGTGTCGGTGATGTCGGCCTGGATGTCGAGCCGCCGGTCGGTGTCGTTGAACTGGGTGAGCCGGATATCGGCGTCGAGCGCGCCGCGGACGAACTTGTCGATAAACGGCGCCACGTCGAGCCCCAGGTCGGAGACCTGCCCGATGTCGGCGATCCGGGCCTTGAGGTCGTAGCGTCTTTTGAATTCCGGCTTGTCGCCGAAATTTTCGCGCCACACCAGGGTCGCCGGGATCCTGCCGATGTTGACCGAACCGGCCAGGTCCATGCCCTTCTTGTCGACGCGGATGTCCAGCTCGCCGCCGTCGATATCGCGGCCCAGAACCACGTTCGCCGCCTCGACGCCGGTGACCTTGGACCTGGCCGAAATCTCGATGGTGTCCAGGGTCATGGCGTTTTCCATCAGGAAGTTGAGCTTTAAATGCGTTTTCGCCTGGCCCTTGGTCTTCGACGGATCGATGCCGATGATCGATGCATAACCGAGCGGCTTATTGTCCAGATAGGCCAACTGATCGGGGAAGGCGCCGTCGATCACCAACGTGATGTCGTTGAACTGATCGACCTCGTCCAGGCCGGTCATCAAAACGGTTCCCTCGCTGATCGTCAGGTTTTCCGAGGAGCCCTTCAAGATGGTGATGTTGAAGGTGTTTTCATCGAACTTCATCGTCGCCTCGGTGTTGCGGACCGGCGGCATGGGCGGCAGGTAATCGACGGTGACGCCGCTGACCTTCATGTCGCCGACCAGCGACACCAGTTCAAAACCGCCCGTTTCGCCCGACCACAGCCGGACCTCGGCCCGCGCCTGATGGAGGATCCCGTCGGAAAGATGAGGCACGATCCAGCGGTGGGCCGACGTCCCCCACGCCGCCGGCCAGTATTTCCCGAGCTGATCGACGGGGACGTCATGGATCGACCCCTTGAGGTCAACGGATATGCCGGCCCCGCCGCCGGTCTCCTTGAATCCCGGCAATCCGTCGACCACGGCGCTCAACCTGACCGTCGGGCCATGCAGGTCGGCGCGGGCCTCGGAAATTTCCAGGCGCTGCGTCTTGCCCAGGAACCGGCCCTTGAGGGTGACCGAGCGGAGCGGCATCGGGTGGCCGTCGGTGGCCGGCAGAATGAAGCGCCCCTGGGGACCGAGGTCGAGGGTCAGTTCCTCGAAGTCGAACATGTCTTCGGCGCCCTCGTAACGCCCCTTCAGCACCACCCGGTCCACGGCCAGGGATTGCTCGACTGGACCGGGGAGGTTCAACACCCCGCGCCCGCCGGCCAGGTCGAAGCCAACCCATTCGACTTGGCCTTCCAGGGTCACCCCCGCCGTCACCCTGCCTTTCAACGGCAGCGCGAAAGCGCGAAGGGGCCCGAGCTCGTAATACATCGAGGAAAAGGCGACCGGCGAAACCTCGCTGAAATCGGCGACCAGGTCGAACCGCTTCAGCGCCGTCTGATAAACTCCGGAAATGGAGATTTCCGTCTGCCGGCCATCGACGTCGATGGCCAGGTCGACGAAACCCCTGATCCCGGAGGCGTCGCGCAAAAGACTCACGTTAACCGAAGGCGTGACCCAGGACTTGCCCAGCAACTGGTCGTCCAGGGTCACCTCGGCATTGACGATTTCGAGACGGCTGAGGTAGCTCATGGCGTTGCCGGGAACGGGCGCCGAGAGAAGCTGGTTCAGAAGCCGCTCGGTGAAATCCGACGCCGGCGCCTCGGTGTCCATGAAGCCGACGTCGATGGCGCCGCCGAATTCGCGGCGCACCCGCAACCGGGGGCCGAACAGCTCGATGCTCTGGGGCGCCAGTTGTCCGCTGATAAGGGCCCGGCCGCTGATTGAAAACGACACTTCGGGGATATGGCCGATGAGGGATTCGTCCTGGCGCATGACCCTGACGTCGAGAACCCGGATATCGAGGGTCCGGTCCCATCCCGCCCAGGTCAGGATGGTATCCTTCAAGGTCAGTTTGAAATTTTGCTGTCCGGCGTTGATGGTGTTTTCGATATAAGGCGTCAGGAAGGCAAGGGAAATCGGCCCGGACGACAACTGCCACGCCACCACCATCAGGATGACGGCCAAGCCGGCGCCAAGCCCCCCCAATATTTGGACGATTCCCCGGAACGTACGCCTGATCAAAAATCCACCTTTCCGAGCCTGGCCGCCCCTCCCGGCAGCAAGCCGCAAATGATTCCCGGCCTCGAAAGCCGATCTCCCCGTCTTGACCGAACCCGCCGGTTACCGCAGTCTCTGAATGTTCGGAGCCGCTTCATTATGCATCATTTCGGCTTTCTAAACAGTAAATGCGCGCTTCCAGCCCCGGCTTCGCCCGAGCACGCGGCATTGGGCATGGAGCAATGGCTGAAAGCAGCCTCCGGGGGCGACGACGGCTTGGCGGACTTCGCCGCCGAGGCGGCCAACGACCCGGTCGGCCGGCGGCTTTTGGAAACGGTGTTCGGCAACAGCCCCTTCCTGACGGCTTCGATCCTCAAGGACCCGGCCTTCGCCCGCCAGCTGATGAACGCCGGGCCGGACGACACCTTTGGCGAAATCATCGGCCGCCTGAACGAAATCCGGGAGTCTCCCGAGGACGCCGAGGCCCTGGCCCGGACGCTCAGGACCGCCAAGCGGGAAATGGCGTTGACGGTGGCCATCGCCGACATCGCCGGGATCTGGACGCTGGAGAAAGTCACCGGCGCGCTGTCCGATTTCGCCGACACCGCCCTCGGCCTCGCCGCCGCCCATGTCCTGCGTGAGGCCGCCGGGCGGGGCGTGTTGCGGCTCAAACACGCGCAAGATCCGGAACGGGATTCGGGGCTGGTCATCATCGCCATGGGAAAATTGGGCGCCCGGGAGCTCAATTACTCGAGCGACATCGACCTCATCGTCCTTTTCGATCCGGAAAAAATCGACACCGACGACCCGGACGCCCTGCAGAACCATTTCGTCCGCCTGACCCGTAGCCTGGTGCGCCTGATGGAGGAACGCACCGTCGACGGCTACGTCTTCCGCACCGACCTGAAGCTGCGCCCCGACCCCGGCGTTACGCCGGTGGCGATGTCGGTGCTGGCGGCGGAAACCTATTACGAAACCCTGGGCCAAAACTGGGAGCGCGCGGCGATGATCAAGGCCCGGCCGACGGCCGGCGACCTCAAAGCCGGCGAGGCTTTCCTCAAGCAGTTGACCCCTTATGTGTGGCGCAAGAACCTGGATTTCGCCGCCATCCAGGACATCCATTCCATCAAGCGCCAGATCCAGGCCCACCGGGGCGGCGGCGATATTGCGGTGGCCGGACACAACATCAAGCTCGGCCGCGGCGGCATCCGCGAAATCGAGTTTTTCGCCCAGACCCAGCAATTGATCTGGGGCGGCCGTGACGCCGGCGTGCGCTCGCCGGCGACCTGCGAGGCCCTGGCCACCCTCGCCGCCAGCGGCCATTGCGAGGAAAAGGTCACCCAGGACCTGATCCGGGCCTATGAATTCCTGCGCCGGGTCGAACACCGCCTGCAGATGATCAACGACGAACAGACCCAGACCCTGCCCCAGGCTGCGTTGGAAATGGAGAAGGTCGCCGTGTTCCTGGGCTTTCCCGGGGCGGATGATTTCGCCGCCGAACTGACACGGCATCTGACCGCCGTCCGGGACCATTACGATAAATTGTTCGACGATGCGCCGGCGTTGAGCGCCGGTGAGGATTTCGACGGCGCCGGCAGCCTGGTGTTCACCGGCGGCGACCCGGACCCGGAGACGCTCGCCACCATCGAAGGGCTCGGCTATGCCAACCCGGAAAAGGTGGGCGCCGCCGTGCGCGGTTGGCACCACGGGCGGTACCAGGCGACCCGGAGCACCCGGGCCAGGGAAATCCTGACCGAACTAATGCCGGTGCTGCTGAAGGCCTTCGCCGCCACCCCCGCCCCCGATGTCGCGTTTTTGCGTTTCGATGTGTTTTTGTCCGGCCTGCCCTCGGGGGTGCAGCTTTTCTCGATGTTCCATTCCAACCCGCGGCTTCTCGACCTGGTCGCCGAGATCATGGGCAAGGCGCCGCGGCTAGCCGAACACCTGAGCCGCCGCCCGTCGATCCTCGACAGCGTGCTGATGCCGGACTTTTTCGACGATCCACCGGGCCCCCAGTCCCTGCTGTCGGAGCTCAAGGACCTGCTGTCCCGGGCCGACCATTTCGAACAGGCGCTGGACGTCAGCCGTCGCTGGAACGCCGACCGCCGCTTTCAAATCGGCGTTCAATGCCTGCGCGGCGCCATCGACCCCGGCCGATCGGGCCGTGCCTTTTCCAACATCGCCGAGGCGGCGCTTTCGGGCCTGTATCCGGTGGTCGAAGAGGAATTCGCCCGCGTCCATGGCCGAATTGCAGGCGCCGGCATGGCGGTGCTGGCGCTGGGCAAGCTGGGCAGCCGCGAAATGACCGCGTCTTCCGACCTCGATCTGGTTTTCATCTATGCCCTCCCCGATGGCGGCATCGAGGCGGAGTCGGACGGCGGCAAGCCGCTCGGCGCGCACCGCTATTTCGCCCGCTTGAGCCAGCGGCTGATCAACGGGTTGACGGCGCTGACCGCCGAGGGACTGCTGTACGAGGTCGACATGCGCCTGCGCCCGTCGGGCACCAAAGGCCCCATCGCGTCGACCCTCGAAGGGTTCATCCAATACCATTCGTCCTCGGCCTGGACATGGGAGCAGATGGCGCTAACCCGGGCGCGGGCGTTGCTGGGCCCGAAGGACCTGCGCCGGCGCATCGACGAGGCGATCCGGGACGTCCTCAGGGTTGCCCGCGACCCTGTGGGGCTGCTCCGCGACGTCGCCGACATGCGCCGGCGCCTGAATTCGGAACACGGCTCGACCTCCCTGTGGGCGCTGAAGAACCTGCGCGGCGGTATCGTCGATATCGAATTCATCGCCCAATATCTGACCTTGAGGCACGCCCATGGGCACCCGGAAATCCTCGGTCACGACACCCGGGGAACCTTGGCCGCCCTTATGGAGGCCGGGCTCCTGGACCGGGACTCTGGCGATCGGCTCATAGACGCCTCGGGCCTGTGGCAGGGCCTGCAAGGGCTGCTGGCGCTGACCATCGAAGGCGAAATCACCGAAGAGCGGGTCGAGGAAATCCCCAGCGCCCTGAAGGAAGACCTGGTCCGGGTCGGCGGCGCCGCCGATTTCGCCGCCCTGGAGGACAGAATCCGCGCCACCGCGGACGCGGTTTACGCCATTTTCAAGGACATCATCGAGACCCCGGCAGCGGCCCTGCCGCCAGCCGATAAAATCGAAAAGGAGACCCCATGACCATTAACCCCGGCGACAAGGCCCCCGGCTTCGATCTGCCCACCGATGGGGAGGGAAGGCTTAAATTGAGCGACCTGAAGGGCTCTAAGGTGGTGCTTTAT
>JADFNT010000071.1 GCA_022563215.1 Pseudomonadota bacterium | reverse complement strand
ATATCTCAAGATGGTCCAGGATGAGATGACGCGATGCAGCAAATGTTGTGCGGCGCAACAAAAATATTGCCCCTCGGGCGCCGATTTCAGGACCGGAGGGGCAGGTTGGGGACCCGGGCGGGCACCTACTCGGCGGGCGCTTCCTTGAGGGCGGCCCGATGCTTCCGTCCCGCCTCCACGGTACCGGCGACCAGGGTCAGGAGCGGCGGGATGATGGCCAGGGTGAGGATCGCCGACAGGGCAAGCCCGCCGACCACCACCGAACCCAGTCCCCGGTACAGTTCCGAACCGGCGCCCGGGATCAGCACCAGGGGCAACATGCCGAAGACGCTGGTCAGGGTCGACATGAAAATGGGGCGGATGCGGTTGCGGGTCGCCTCCATGATCGAATCCTCGATGGACATGCCTTCCTCCTGGATGTGCACGAGCGTCTGATGGACCAGGAGGATGGCGTTGTTGACGACGATGCCGATCAGGATGACGAAGCCCAACAGGGTCAGCATGTCCAGCGGCTGGAAGGTGAACAGGTTGACCAGCGCCAGCCCCAGCACCCCGCCGCCGGTTGCCAGCGGCACCGACAGCATGATGATGAAGGGATAAATGAAGCTTTCGAACAGCACCGCCATCACCAGATAGACGATGACCATGGCGATCAACAGGTTGATCACCATGGCGTCCCAGGTCTGTGACAGCTTGTCCGCGGTGCCGGTGAGCAGCAGCCTGACGCCGCCGGGCAGGCCGTCGTCCCTGAGCGGCTCCATGACCTCGTCGCGGATCTTGTCGAGCGCCGTCTCCAGGGGCATGGATTCGGGTGGGTGGATTTCCAGGGTCACCGTGCGCAGGCGCTCGAAATGGCGGATCTGCACCGGTCCCGACGTCACCACCACGTCGGCCAAGGAGCTCAAGGGCACGATGGTGCCCGATGACGTCACTATCGGCAGTTGGTTGATGCCCTGGGTCTCGGTGATCTGGTCCCTGAGTCCGCGCAGCATCAGGTCCATGCGCTTGGCGCCGACGGTGATTTCGGCGACCCGGCGGCCGTCGTTGAAGGCGTCGATGGTGTCGCTCAGTTCGCGGGCGGTGATGCCGTTGTCGGCGAGCTTGACCCGGTCGGGGAATATCCGCACCTCCGGCGCCCCCAGTTCAAGACCCGGCTTGGGGCGGATCTGGGTGCCTTCGGCCCGGGGCATCACCTGCTCGATCCGCTGCACCGCCAAGACCGCGACGTCGAGGACGTCGTCGAGCTGCTGTCCGGAGATGTTCATTTCGATGGCCCGCGAGCCGCCGATGCCGCGCCCGAACAGCGAGCGCTGGGTGATCGCGCCGAAGGTCCCGGGTTCCGAATAAACGGCTTTCTTCAGGAACGGGATCAGCTCCCTGACCCGGGCCGGGTCCTCGGCGGCGACGCCCAGGAACGTCCGGCCCCGCGAGGCGACGAAAAAGAAACGCTGGATCTTCGGCGGTTCGCCGGGCTTCGACTCGGGTCCGGAAACCTCCGCCAGCAGGGGCAGGATCTTGCTTTCGAACTGGCCGGCGATCTCGGTCGTGGTTTTCAGGTTGTAGCCGGGGGGCGGCAGGATATGGCCGAAAATCAGGTTGCGGTTGCCGCTCGGCAGGTATTCCAGTTTCGGCATCAGGGCCCAGGTGATCACTGCGCTGGTGGCGCAAATACCGCCGATGACGGTAATCGCCAGGGACCGGCTCCGGGTGATGCGGCGGGTGAATTCGAGCACCGAGGCGACGAACCAGCGTGCCAACGGATCGATCACCGGCAGTTTTAGGGTGGCCCCGGCCCCTTTGGATTTGCCGCGGGGATCGCCCAGGAGCCGGTTGGAAAGCGCCGGGATGACCGTTATGGCGACAATGAGCGACAGCATTACCGCGACCGAGAGGGCGACCGCGATGTCCCGGAACAACTGGCCGGCTTCCAGTTCCATGACCAGGATCGGGATGAACACCATCACCGTCGTCAACGCCGAGACGAACACCGCCGTCCACACCTCGCGGGTGCCCTTATAGGCGGCGACGGCCGGAGATTCGCCCTTCTCCCGGTGGCGGTAGATGTTTTCCAGCACCACGATGGCGGCATCGACCACCATGCCGACGGCGAACGCGATGCCGGCCAGCGAGATCACGTTCAACGACCGCCCCATGGCGGCCATGGCGACGAAGGCGCCGATGATGGAGACCGGAATGGCGAGCGAAACAATCAGCGTCGCCCTTCCCGAACGCAGGAACAGCAACAGCATCAACGCCGCCATCGCGCCGCCGACGAAGATGTTCTGCTGCACTAGGTCGATTGAGGAATTGATATAGACCGTCTCGTCATAGACCAGGCGCAGCCGCAGCCCTTCGTCCCGGAGCGCGGTTTCGTTGAGTTCCGCCAGCGCCTTGCGGACGCCCCGCATGACCTCGATCACGTTGGAGCCGGTTTCGCGGATGGCGTTGACGGCGATCGCCGGCTGGCCGTTGAAGCGGATGGTCGCCGTCGGCTCCTTGGAGGTGAACCGGACCTCGGCGATGTCGCCGACCGTGACCCGCGCAATGGCGCCGGTCGCCGGATCGCGCTCGGACCGCAGCACGACGGAGCGAACGTCGTCGAGACGCTCGAACTTGCCCTCCGTGCGGACCACGTAGCGCCGCTTGCCTTCGTCCACGTCGCCGGCGGAAACGGAAGAATTGGCCTCGCGCAGCATCCGCAAGACCTCGGTCACCGTCAACCCATAACGGGCCATGCGATCGGGATCGACGCGAATCTCCATCTCGGTCAGCGCCGCGCCGTAGACATTGACCCGGGCGACGCCGGCGACCCGCTCCAGGCGGTCCTGGATGACGTCTTCGGCGAAATCGCCGTAGGTATGAATGAGCCGGTCGTTGCCGGGAGCGCGCAAGAGCACGATCCAGGTAATCGGGTTGTCCTCGGAACTGGCGGTGCGGATGGACGGCTCGTCGGCCTCGTCGGGGTAGCCGGTGACCCGGTCGAGCCGGTTTGAAACCAGCAGCAGGGCCTCGGACATGTTGGTGCCGATGGCGAACTCCAACGTGACCCGGGAACGGCCGTTCTGGGAATCGCTGATGATCTGCTCCAGCCCCCTGATGCCTTTCAGCGCCTCTTCCTGGCGGTTGGTGATTTCGCGCTCGATCTCGGCCGGGGCGGCGCCCGGCCAGACGGTTTGCAGGCTGATGACCGGCTTGCGGACGTCAGGCGTGAGTTGGATCGGGATCTTGGTCAGCGCCAGAATGCCGAACATGAGGACCGCCATCACCGCCGCCATCACGGCGACGGGGCGTTTGATGGAAAGCTCGATCAGGTTCATGGCGGGTTCATGGCGGGTTCAGGGCGCCGGGCGCCTAGCCTCCGGCCTTGGCCGGCTTCGAGGGTTCCCTGATGCGGATGTTCTGTCCCGGCAACAGCCGTTCGTTGCCGCGCACCACAACCTTGTCGCCGGGCGCCAGGCCGGAATTGACGATGAACCGGGTGCCGACGGCTTCGCCCAGTTGCACCTGCCGCATGACCGCCTTGGCGTCCTCGATCAGAAACACCAGGGTCTTTCCCTTGCGCGACAGGATCGCGTCCTTGTGGACGGTAACGACGGTGCCGTCGTTGCCGGCGGGCAACTGAAGGGTAACGCTTTGGTTGCTGGCCAGGCCGGAAATCCCGGGAGGCAGTTCGGGGACGAAGCGCACGGTGCGGGTCCGGGTCTGCGGGTTTTCCTCGGGCACCACGGCGCGGACCCGGGCGGCGATTTCCTGGGTGCCGTTGATGAAGGCCTTGATCCGGGTGCCGGCCAGCAAAAACGGGGTGCGGATGGCGGGAACGTCGGCCTCGATCTCAAGATGGGTATCGTTGACCAGGCTCACCAGGGGGTCGCCCACGTTGACATAGGCCCCGACCTCGATATGGCGCTTGGAAACGACGCCCGGATAAGGCGCGCGAATGGTAGCGTTATAGAGATTGATCCCGGTCAGCTCGCGGTCGGCGCGGGCACTGGCGAGCTTGCCTTCGGCTTCGGCCAATTCGCTTTCGGCGACGGCGACCTCCTGGCGTTTGTCGTCGAGACGGGCCCGGGAAAAGGCGGCCGATTTAATCAGCCTTTCGATGCGCTTCAGTTCCTGGCGGCGGAGCTTTAAACGCGCCTTGCCGGTCCGGACGGCGGCCGCGTATTGATTCTCCTCGGCCTTTTGAAGTTCATGTCGCCATTTCAGGGCGTTGTTCACCAGCACGGCGATAACATCGCCCTTTTCGACCCGGTCGCCGACCTCGACCCGGAATTCGCCGATGGGGCCGTTGATGCGGGCGGCGACGACGCCGGCCTGGCGGGCGACGAAGCGTCCGAGGACGGGAAAAGTCTGGCTCAGGGGTTCGGTAATGACGGCGTCGACGCCGACCTGGGACGGCGGCTGTGAGGAGCCCTTGGCCTTTTTCTCCTGCGCTGGCGAAGAGGCGGAAAACGCCGCCAAAGCCACCGCCACGGCGACGGCGGCAACGAGAATGAACCGCCAAGCCGGAACCCGGCCGAAGCCGGTTTTTGGTGATATTGCCAAGCCGCGCATTTTAGGGTCTCCGATCCCTAGGGCCGGACTCTTTCCAGCATCTTTTTTTCGTTCAAAACGGCCGGGGGGTAAAACTAGACTAGACCGTCTAGTCCAATTTATAGTAGTCTCTCTCCTGACGCAACTTTTTTGATGGTTTTTTTTAGCCTTGGCTGGCCCGGTCGAGGCGTGTCGCCGGTGCGGCCGCAAACCAGTAAAAACGGGCACGGATAGTCACGGATATTAAAGACTATGGTGAAAGCCGAAGCCGCTTTGAAGGACGCCGACGCCGAAACCCCGACCGGCAAGCACCTGTTGATCGTCGAGGCGGCGACCCGGGTGTTTTTGGATTTCGGCTACGGCGCCGCTTCCATGGACGCCATCGCCGCCGAGGCCGGGGTCTCCAAACAGACCGTCTATAGCCATTTCGGGGCCAAGGAGGCGTTGTTCGAGGCGATCATCGAAGACAAGTGCGACCAACTGCTGGCACCGGTCTTCGAGACTTTCCGGCCGGGCCAGGACCAAGCCAGGGCCCTGAACGAAGTCGCCCGGCGGTTCCTGAGCGTGATCCTGGCGCCGCCGAGCACGGCGCTGTTCCGGGTCATCGTCGCCGAAAGCGTCCGTTTTCCCGAACTGGCCAACGCCTTTTACCGTGCCGGTCCCCAGACCGCCGCCGACAACCTTGCCGGATACCTGAAGGAACTGAACAAGGCCGGGGTGATTGCCACCAACGACGCGATAGCTTCGGCGCGGCAGTTTTTCGCCCTCCTCAGGGGCGATCTTTACATGCGCCGATTGCTCGATCTGGCCCCGGAACCGACCGCCGAAGAAGTCGCCGCCGTGGCCGGCGAGGCGGTGTCGGCGTTTCTCGCCATCCACGCGCCGGATTGATCACGCTTTAGGTCATGAACTCATAAATGGCGGCGAACTGTGATCGTCAGAGGGCCCGTTTGGGCAGGAAGGGGTGCGAAAGCGGGGCCAAAGCCCCGGTGAGGGTTCCTGACGCCCCGAAACGGGTCACCTGCCGACCCCTTTGGGGCACGGTTTTTTTGCCCACGGGTCCGCGTCGCGTCGTCGGTCATGATGCTTTGGCATCAATCCCTCTTAACTCCTTGCCAGTGGACAAATTAACGCGTGTCACGGTTGTCGCCATTTATGAGTTCAAACCTTGGCAAAAAACAGCGTTGGCAAGACCCGCCCCGGCGGCCAATATACTTTCTTACCGGACTTGCCGGGACCGTCAGACGAGGGAGGCGTCGTGACCATGCCAAGGCTTGGACCATCAGCCGTCATCATTCTCAGTTTCTTCCTGTCGTTGTCGGGCCCGGCGCCGGTCGGCGCCGACATGGTCGGCCACGGCGGAATGGTGCGGGCCATCGACATTTCGCCCGACGGCGCCCGGGTGCTGACCGGCAGCTTCGACTTCACCGCCCGGCTGTGGGATTTTGTCGAACAGACGGAAATCGGCGTGCTCGACGCCCACGCCGGCCCGGTCACCAACGTCGCCTTTTTGCCCGACGGCGCCCGGGCCCTGACCACCAGCGACGACAAGACGGCGATCCTGTGGGACCTGAAAACCCTGAAGCCCCTGAAAAGGCTGATCGGCCACGGCCACAAGATCATGGGCCTGGCGGTTTCCCCCGATGGCCGTCTGGCGGCGACCGGAAGCTGGGACAAGACGGTGCGCCTGTGGGACCTGGCCCGGGGCAAGGAGACCCGGGTCATCCGCCATTCCTCGCCGATCAACGCCGTCGCCTTCGCGGCTGGCGGCAAACGCATCGTGGCCGGCGACCACGACGGCAAGATCCGCGTCTGGGACGTCGAAACAGGGCGCGTCCAGGGCACCCTCCAAGGCCACGAAATGGGCATCACCCAGATCAGCGTGTCGCCGGACGGGACCCAGTTGCTGTCGGCCAGCATCGATGAGACGCTGCGTCTTTGGGATTTGCGGACGATGGCCGAAATCAAGGTGTTCAAGAAAAACGACGGGCAGATTTACGCCGTCGCCTTTTCGCCGGACGGCAAATCGGCCCTGTCGGCCGGGCGCTATGGGTATCTGGTGCAGTGGGACTTGGTCACGGGCCAATCCTTGCGCATCATCCGCGCCCACGAGGCGATCATCTGGGCGGTCCGGTTTTCCCCCGACGGCCGGTTCGCCCTGACCGCCAGCTCCGACGAGCTGGTCCGTGTCTGGCACCTGAAAAGCGGCGACCGCATCGGGCTGACGGCGGAAGGGGAAGACGAGCCGAAGCCGTGGTTGAAAAGCGACCATCCCGGCGCGCCGTTGTTCAAGAAATGCGCCCGCTGCCATTCGTTGAGCGCCAACGGGCGCAGGCGTTCCGGTCCGCACTTGTCGAGCCTGTTCGGACGTCCCGCCGGTTCGGTCAAGGGTTACAACTATTCCGACGCGCTCACCGGCGTCGATTTCCGGTGGAACGAAAAGACCCTGTTCCAGCTTTTCGATCAGGGTCCCGACAAGTACCTGCCCGGCACCAAGATGCCGGCTCAAAGGGTGCCGGACGCCGGGAAGCTGACGCAGTTCATCGATTACCTGAAGGAAATCACCCGGGCGTCGCCCTAAATTAGGGCCGACCACCTCCTCCGGGACGGCCCTCTCCGGCAAGGACCCTTTTATGACCACGCTTCTCTATACCCACCCCATCTGCATCGAACACGATCCCGGCCCCGGCCATCCCGAATGCCCGGAACGGTTGCGGGCCGTGATGCGCGGCTTTGAGGACGACGATTTCAAGGCCCTCGACCGCCACGAGGCGCCGGTCGTCGACCTCAAGGAAATCGAACAGGTGCACGAGCCTTATTACATCGAGCAGATTTTCGAAAACATGCCCAAGGAAGGCCGCGTCTCCCTGGACCCCGACACCTGCATATCGCCGGCGTCGGGCGAAGCGTCGCGCCGTGCCGCGGGGGCCGTCTGCGACGCCGTCGACCAGGTCATGAAGGGCAAGGCGAAAAACGCCTTTGCTGTTTGCCGGGCTTCTCTAGGCACGGACAAGCAGATCAGGGCGCGACGAAAGAAAAGGAAACGGCGATGACGCTTCACCCGACAAGCGAAGCAGACTTCAATGCCGAGGGCGACTTGGAAGCCATAGCCCGCGCCCAAGAGGTCGAGAACGATCCTGCGAGACTGGCACGGG
>JADFNT010000070.1 GCA_022563215.1 Pseudomonadota bacterium | reverse complement strand
GGCTTGGCGGGCCGAGTTCGCTCAACAGCAAGCTGTTTTTCGAAGGGTTCCGCAAACGCAACTATTTTATCGCCCAAGGGTTAGCATTCCAGGGGTTGCAGTCGGATGACGACCCTGGGTTGGAACCGTTGGTTTTGCCGTTGATCGACTATAACTACGTCGGGGATCCCGACCGCTTTGGCGGCCAGACCACCCTCGACGTCAATTTTCTTTCGATTACCCGCAACGAGGGTTCCGATACCCGCCGCCTGTCGATCCGGCCCAGTTGGAATCTGCCCTTTCTCGGGCCGCTGGGGGATTCCTACAATCTGTCGTTCATGCTCTATGGCGACCTCTACGATGTCGACGAACTTCAACGGATCGGGAAGTCGAACTTTTCCGGCGTCACCGGCCGCATCCAACCCCAGGTCATGCTCGATTGGCGCTATCCGTTCGTCAATAGAACCAAGAAATCGACCCACATCCTCGAGCCGATCGCCCAGGTCGTCTATAGCCCCAATAGCGGCAATTCGGACAAAATCCCCAACGAAGACAGCCAAGAGCTGGAATTCGACGACACCAACCTGTTCAGCCCCAATAAGTTTTCCGGTATCGACCGGATCGAGGAAGGCACGCGCCTCAATTACGGGCTCAAATGGAGTGTTTTTCTTCCGGGCGGCACCGGGACGTTTTTCATCGGCCAATCCTGGCGGCCCAAAAACAACGATACCTTCGCCACCGGGTCGGGCCTCGAGGAGAAATTCTCCGACCTGGTGGGACGGGCTCAGATTAATTTAGGTTCGTATTTGAATCTCGTTTACCGGACCCGTTTCGCCAGCGATACCTTCGTCCCGAAAAGAAACGAACTGACGCTTAACGCCGGCGTTCCGGCATTCCGGGTCAACGCCAACTACACTTTCCTCGAAACCCAGGCAAAAAGTGAATTTCCCGGACGCGAGGAAATCAATTATGGCGCCAGTTCACGACTAAACCGGTTTTGGCGGGTTGGGTTAACGGGGATTACGGATATAGCTGCCGGTGAAACGCGAAGGATTGGCGGCAATATTACTTACGAAAACGAATGCCTCGTTTTCAATGTCAATTTGGCCAGGACCTTCTTCGAGGACCGCGACCTGGAGCCGACGGACACCATTACCTTCAATTTCCTTCTCAAGACCCTGGGTCCCATCCGAGCCGACGTATTCTAACAATAAAATCTCCCGCGCCGTTCTCCGGGACGGTTTTCTCCCGGGCCGGCGCGAACCTATGATAAAAATTATTGTTTCACTTTCAATCGTAAAAGAATCAGACGGCTTGGCCATGAAACGGTTATTTGTGTGTGTGTTGGCGCTGCTTCTGTTCTCGGCCCCATGGGGCGCCCGGGCCCAGGACGCGCTCAGGATCGCGGCCGTGGTCAATGACGAAATGATCTCCGTCTACGACCTCAACATGCGGCTCAATCTCGTCGTCGCGCTCTCCGGCCTTCCCGATACCAATGAAACACGCCAAAGGCTCGCCCCCCAGGTCTTGCGGTCCTTGATCGACGATGAATTAAAGCGCCAGGAAGCCGCCCGTTTGGAGATTCCCGTTTCCGAAGGCGAAATCGAGAGTGCCCTTCGCCGGTTTGCAAAGGGTAACGGCCTCGACAAAGTCGGGTTGGATAAGTTCCTGGCTTCAAGAAATATCCGAAAATTGTCGTTGACCACCCAGATCGAATCCGAAATTGCCTGGAGGAAGCTGGTCCAGGGCCGATTTGGCGCCCTCTCTCAAGTCAGCGACGAGGAAATCGACGAGGTCCTGAGCGAAATAGAAAGCAACAAGGGAAAGCCGGAATACCTTGTGTCGGAGATTTTCCTTCCTGTGGACAAACCGGAAAACGAACGGGAAATCCTTTCCCTCGCCAACCGGCTGATCCAACAGACACAGGCCGGGGCCAACTTCCAGGCGCTGGCGCAAAACTTTTCCAAAAGCCCGACCGCCGAAAGCGGCGGCAATTTGGGCTGGAACAGGCTCGGCCAATTGGGCAACGATCTTGACCAGGCCCTGGCCAAACTCCGGCCGGGTCGATTATCGCCACCGGTTCGGACCGTCGACGGCTATACCATCCTGTTTTTAAGGAAACAACGCACCGCCCGCGGACTGACCAACCCCGAAACGGCGTCGCCGGTCGTCAATTTGCAACAACTGTTCCTGCCCCTCCCCCCCGGCACCGGCCCCGCCGCCGTCGCCGACGCCATGGAAGGGGCGAAAAACTTCGCCGACAAAGCCAAGACCTGCGAAGACCTGGATAAGATGGGCAAGGAAATCGGCTCTTCCCTTTCCGGCAACCTGGGCGACATCAAAACCAGCGCCCTGGCGCCCCAACAGCGGGACCTGGTTCGCGGTTTGCCGCCCCTAAAGGCCAGCCGCCCCCTCAGGACCAATGACGGAGTCATCGTCCTGATGGTCTGCCGCCGCGACGAGGTCGAGAATCTCGAGTTGACCGTCGCCGGACACCGCGAGCGCATCGCCGACAGGTTGATCAACGAACGTATGAGCCGTACCGCCCGCCAACACATGCGGGATTTGCGCCGCGCCGCCTTCGTGGACATCAGGTTATGACCGGCGCCGGCCCGGCCCCCCTGGCGGTAACCATGGGGGAACCGGCGGGCATCGGCGGCGAGATCGCGCTCAAGGCCTGGACCCGGCGCCGAGAGGGCCTGGCGCCGTTTTTCATCATCGACGATCCGGCGCGGCTGCAATCCCTGGCCCGGAACCTTGGGCTGGCGGCCCCCATCAAGGTCATCGAACGGCCAGGCGAGGCGGCAGCGGTTTTCTCCTCCGCGCTGCCGGTGTTGAAAACTTCGTTGGCGGCCGACACCGTGCCCGGCAAGCCCGACCCCGCCAACGCCGAGGCGGTCATCGCGGCCATTGAAACCGCCGTCCGGCTGACCATGGACGGCGAGGCCGGGGCCGTGGTCACCAACCCGATCCACAAAAGCACCCTTTATAAGGCCGGCTTTTCCTATCCCGGCCATACCGAGTTCCTGGCCGCCCTTTCCGGCATCGACACGGCGCCGGTGATGATGCTGGCCGCGGACGACCTCAGGGTTGTTCCGGTGACCATTCACGAAAGCCTCCGCGACGCCGCCGAAAACCTCAACACCGGCCTCATTACCCAGGCCGGACTGGTGACGGCGGCGGCCCTGGAGGCGGATTTCGCCATCTCCCGGCCGAGGCTGGCCGTCGCCGGGCTCAATCCCCATGCCGGCGAAGACGGCGCCATGGGATCGGAGGAAGCCGAGATCATCGCGCCCGCCGTCGAGGCCCTCAGGCAAGCCGGAATCGAGGCCTTCGGCCCGGTGGCGGCCGATACGCTGTTTACGCCGCGAAAGCGCGAAACCTTCGACGCCGCCCTTTGCATGTACCACGATCAGGCCCTGATCCCGATCAAGGCCCTGGCCTTCGATCGCGCCGTCAACGTGACGTTGGGGCTGGCGTTTGTGCGCACGTCGCCCGATCACGGCCCCGCCTTCGACATCGCCGGCACCGGCAAGGCCGATGAAAACAGCCTCATGGCGGCGCTCGGGATGGCCGCGGCCATGGCCGGGTACCGCGCCGCCGCCGAAGCCGCCTGAAAGACGGCGGGCGTGTCTTCGAAATCCCCACCCGACCTGCCGCCCTTGGGCGACGTCATCCGGCGTTTCGGCCTCGGCGCCCGAAAATCCTTGGGCCAGCATTTC
This sequence comes from Pseudomonadota bacterium, assembly GCA_022563215.1. Classification (GTDB taxonomy): domain Bacteria; phylum Pseudomonadota; class Alphaproteobacteria; order Rhodospirillales; family Casp-alpha2; genus Casp-alpha2. The sequence continues at coordinate 4,011 of JADFNT010000070.1, read as the reverse complement.
CTTCTCGACCTCAACCTGTGCCGGCGCATCGTCCGCGCCGCCGGAGATTCGGCCGGGGACTGGGGCGACGTCACCGTCATCGAAATCGGTCCCGGCCCCGGCGGCCTGACCCGGGCGCTGCTGGAATCGGGGGCAAGGAAGGTCCTGGCCGTCGAAAAGGACAGCCGCTGCGTCGAGGCGCTCAGGGAACTGTCCGCGGCCTATCCAGGAAGGCTCGAAGTCATCGAGGCCGACGCCCTCGAAACGGACGTTCAGGCCCTCACTTCGCCGCCCCGGCGCATCGTCGCCAACCTGCCTTACAATATCGCGACGCCGTTGCTTTTGGGCTGGCTTCGCCGGATTACGGATTTCGACGGCCTGACGCTGATGTTCCAGAAGGAAGTCGCCGGGCGCCTGGTTGCCCAGCCAGGAGGCAAGGCTTACGGGCGGCTTTCGGTCATCACCCAGTGGCGGGCCGAGGTCCGCCACGAATTCAACGTCTCGAAGCACGCCTTCACGCCGCCGCCCAAGGTCGCCTCGTCGGTGGTGTCACTGATCCCGCGCCCGGCGCCGCTGGCCCCGGCCGATTGGGAAAGCCTTGAGAAAGTCACCGCCCAGGCCTTCGGCCAACGCCGCAAGATGCTGCGCTCGAGCCTGAAGCCGCTGAATTTGGATTTTTCCGCCCTGGGGATCGAGCCGACGGCCAGGGCCGAGGAATTGTCGGTGGAGCAGTTCTGCGCCATCGCCCGCGCCGGCGGCATATAAGGCGCCGTTACTGGCCGACGCCCATGTCCCTGACGAAATCGACGAGCCCGGGTTGGCGGTCCCGCTTCAGCCGTTCGGCGGCGAGGATGGCTTCGAGGCGGGCGACGCTGATCCCGACGTCCTCATTGACGATGATGTAATCGTATTCGGCCCAGTGGCTCATCTCCGATGTCGCCTTGGCCATGCGCTTCCCGACCACCTCGTCGGAATCCTGGGCCCGGGTATGCAGGCGGCGCTCAAGCTCCTCGACCGAAGGCGGCAGGATAAAGACGCTGACCAGGTCCTTGCCGGCGTTCCTCGCCAATTGCTGGGTGCCTTGCCAGTCGACGTCGAACAGCACGTCCCGGCCTTCGTTCAGCGCCGCCTCGACGGGGCCTTTCGGGGTGCCGTAGGAATTCTCGAAAACCGTCGCGTGCTCCAGGAACTCCCCGCCTTCGGCCATGGCGTCGAATTTTTCCTGATCCATGAAGATATAATCCTCGCCCTCGACCTCGCCCGGGCGCATGGGCCGCGTCGTCGCCGAGACGGACATGGCAATGCCGGAATCATTTTTCAGAAGCGCCCTCGAAAGGGTCGATTTGCCGGCACCCGACGGCGACGACAGGATCAGCATCAGGCCGCGCCTGGAAATCGCGGCCGGGCCGGCGGCCGTGCCGGTGGTTTGGTTTTTACTCAATGTTCTGCACCTGCTCGCGGAGTTGTTCGATGGCCGCCTTCAGTTCGAGGCCGACGCGGGTCAGTTCGATATCCTGGGATTTAGAACACAGCGTATTGGCCTCCCGATTGAACTCCTGGCACAGGAAATCGAGCTTGCGGCCGACGGCATCGTCGGAGGCCACCAGTTGCCGCGCCGCTTCCTGGTGGGCCTTCAGGCGGTCCAGTTCCTCGCGCAAGTCGGCCTTGCTCATCAGTAAAGCCGCTTCTTGAATCAACCGTTCCTCGGGGATCGCCGGGACATCCTCAAGAAGCGCCTGGACCTGGGTTTTCAGGCGCTCGCGGATGGCGTCGGGCTGCGCCGCCGCCAGTTCCTCCGCCCGGCCACAGAGCCGGCCGATTTCGTCGAGGTGCGATTCCATCGCCGAGACCAGCCTCGACCCCTCGTCTCCCCGCATCTGGGCCAGGCCTTCCAGGGCCGAATCGAGGTCGGCGAGGATGGTCGTTTCCAAGGCTTCGCGGGCTTCGTCGGACAGGTCCTCCTCGATCGGCTCGATGACGCCCCGAAGGCCAAGCAGGCCGTCGGCGCTGGGGGCGCCGGCGCCCGGAATCCGTTTTTGGATTTCAGGCAAGATCGCCAACAGTTCTTCGAGCACGGCCTGGTTGACCCGAAACCCGGCCCCGCCTTTGTCCCGGGTGACGTTCAGATTCAGGGTTATATTGCCGCGCCGGAACATTTTCTTCACCCGGTCGCGCGCCGGGGGCTCCAAACGCTCGAAACCGCCCGGCAGCCGGCAGCGCACATCGAGGCCCTTGGCGTTGACGCTTTTGACCTCCCAGGTCCAGGAACAGGCGCCGTCCTGGCCCCCGGTTCGGGCGAAGCCGGTCATCGATGAAAGGGTCACGAGAGGCCTCCTATATGGTTGGTCCGGATTTTATACGCCCGCGGGGCCCGGCAACAACCGGAACCCACTCGCCAGCGTGATATTTCCGCCCTATAACCCGGTTATCGTGTCCGATCATAACCCCAACACCCGCCTCAATCCCCGGGCCATTCTCATCACCGGCGCGTCGAGCGGCCTCGGCGAGGCGTTGGCCCGCGGCTATGCCGGGCCGGGGCGGTTTCTGGCCCTGTCGGGCCGCGACCCCGGCCGCCTGGAAGCCGTGGCCGGGGCGTGCCGCGACGCCGGCGCCGAGGTTGCCGCCGACACCGTGGACGTCCAGGACCGGGACGCCACCCGGCGATGGATTGCCGGCCTCGACGCCGAACACGGCCTCGATTTGGTGATCGCCAATGCCGGCGTTTCGGCCGGCACCGGCGGCCGGGGCGAGAACGAAACCCAGGCCCGCGACATTTTCGCCGTCAACCTCGCCGGCGTCCTGAACACGGTGTGGCCGGTCATCCCAGCCATGCGCGAGCGCGGCCGGGGACAAATCGCCATCATCAGCTCGGTGGCCGCCTTTCGCGGCCTGCCCGGCGCCCCGGCTTATTCCGCTTCCAAGGCGGCGGTCAAGGCGTATGGCGAGGCGTTGCGCGGCTGGCTCGCCGCCGACGGGGTCCGCGTCTCGGTGGTCTGTCCCGGTTTCATCCGCACCCGCATGACCGAAGGCAACGTCTATCCCATGCCGTTCATCATCAACGCGGACAAGGCGGCCGGCATCATCCGCCGGGGCCTGGAGCGCGACAAGGCCCGGATCGGATTTCCCTGGCCCAGCTATTTGGGGATGTGGATGCTCGGGTCCCTGCCGCCGGGGCTCACCGACCGGTTTTTCCGCCTGATCCCGAAAAAGGCATAGGCCCCCACCTCAGGGCAATCGCATTTGACGTGGGAACGGATATCCTCTCCTTCGAGACGGGTCTTCGACCCCCTCAGGATGAGGAAATCCTTACGCCTTTACCTACCGCCTCATGCCGGGGAGGCCGCCTTGGCGGCCGTCTCGAAGCATGAGGCGGTCAAATGCGATAACCCCTTATCCATGCCTTATTTGGCGTTTTCCCGGTTATTTTTGTTGGCCTTGTTCAGTTTCCGCCATTGGGCGGCGTTTTTGTTGTGCTCTTTCAGGGTGGCCGAGAAAACATGGCCGCCCGAACCGTCGGCGACGAAATACAGATCCCGGGTCATCGCCGGCCTGAGGACCGATTCCAGGGACGCGCCGCCGGGATTGCTGATCGGCGACGGCGGCAACCCCTTAATCATATAGGTGTTGAAGGGCGAGGGTTTTTTCAGATCGGCGCGGGTCAACGGCCGGCCCAGCTCCCGGATGCCGCCGGTCAACCCGTAGACCACCGTCGGATCCGATTGCAACCGCATGCCTTTTTTCAAGCGGTTCAGGAAGACGGCGGCGATGCGGGGCCGCTCCGCCGGTTTGGCGGTTTCCCTTTCGACCATGGAGGCCAGGATCAGGGCTTCCCTCGCCGAGGCCAGGGGCAACCCGGGGGCGCGGTTCCGCCACAGGCCGGCAAGCAGGGAATCCATGGCATCGGTCATGCGGCGGACCATGTCCTGGCGCTCATCGCCGAAGGAAAAATGGTAGGTTTCCGGCAACAACGCCCCTTCCTCGGGGATGGTTGCCACGACCCCCTTAAGGCCTACGGCGGATGCCAGCAGGGAC
>JADFNT010000069.1 GCA_022563215.1 Pseudomonadota bacterium | reverse complement strand
GTCGGCTGGGCGGTCTCGACGGCGGCGGTGACCATGCCCTTGAGCGTCGCCGCGTAGGCCAGCACCTCGGCGACGAGATGGCGGACGGCGGCGATGTGGTCGGTGCCCAGCGCATCGACGATGGCCTGGGCCGCGCCGGCGAAGAGCTCGGCGCGGAACGCCATGCGCGTGAGGATCTTCCAAAAGGCGAACTGGCCCAGGACGTAGTAGATCTCGCCCAAGACCGGGTGCTTATAACTGAAGACGTACTCCCAGGGGATGAAGACGTTGTCGAACAGCGTGAGGCTGTCGTTCTCCTCGCCGCCGGCGTCGAGCGGGTGGTCCTCGGCTTGCTCGTCGCCGGTGGTCAGCGCTTCGCGCGAGATCAGCGTCAGGCCCGGCGCGTTGACCGGCACCGCCGACCACAGCATGCATTCGGCGGGCATGGTCGGGTTGGGCGGCGGCATCGAGATGGTGCCGATGTTGCCTTGCGCCATCACCGTGTTGCCCGCCTTGGCGCCCGAGACGACGACGCCGTCGGCGCGTTCCTCGACGACGCGCAGGCGGCCGGCTTGCTCGGGCATCGGCGTCTTGCGGTTGGCCTGGACGTCGATGATGATGTCGCCCGAGATCAGGTTGTTGCGCTGGCCGGTGTGCAGGAAATGCATGATCTTTTCCTGCGCCTCGGGTTCCGCTCGCTTGATGATGTGGTTAAACGCCAGGAAGCCAATCGCCTTGACCGGGCCGTAATCGGGCGGCCGGCCGAACTCGCCGAAGGTGTGGAAAGTCGAAAACTTGGTCGTCTCGACGTGGCGCCACAGGTCGTCGCGCGAATAGGGCCCCAACCAGCTGGTCGCGCTGCGCTCGCCGGTTTCGGGGTCGATATCGCAGCGGATCGGGTGGTCGCCGTCGACGGTCACGATTTTGTCAACATTGGTCCGGAGACGAAGGATTTGGTCGGCACCGGCGCCAGACGTGGTAAGTTCTACGGCTATGAACGGCGCGTCCTCGACCTCGATGCGGCCGACCTCGGCCGGGGTGATCAGCCAGTAATCGCCGGCCTCATCGCGGCGCAGCACGGTGGAAAACAGGCGCACCAGTTCTTTGCGGCCGATCGGAGAGCCGTGATGGTACCAGACGCCGTTGCGGTCGATGCGCATATCCAGGTCGCCGCAGAGAATCTGCCCCGGCTTGAGCCGAAACCCTTTCGGCCCCCGGAGCGGGCCATCGGCAGGGGCTTTTACCGAGGTCCCGGGCGGGGTCCCGGGGAGGGATGACAAACTATTGGGTTCGTGCGCGTTTTTGCCCATATTATTACGACCGGCTGTAACCAGGGAGACGTTGCCGTGACAGCAACAGCTAAAAACAAAGATAAGGCGATACTAGACAATTCGAACCAGCTTATCGACGCCATAGATCAACTGGGGCGCGACATCGCCGCCGCCCGGGACGGCATCGGCCGTATCATCTATGGCCAGTCCCGGGTGGTCGAGGAAACTCTGATCACGCTCCTCGCCGGCGGCCATCTTCTGTTGATCGGGGTACCGGGCCTGGGCAAGACGCTGCTGGTGGAAACGCTCGGCACCGTTTTCGGCCTCGACGACCGGCGCGTGCAGTTCACGCCCGACCTGATGCCCGCTGATATCCTTGGTTCCGAGGTGCTGGAGGAATCCGAAAAGGGCCGCCGCTCGTTCCGTTTCATCAAGGGCCCGGTGTTCTGCCAGTTGATGATGGCCGACGAGATCAACCGCGCCAGCCCGCGCACCCAATCGGCGCTCCTGCAGGCGATGCAGGAGCACCGGGTGTCGGTGGCCGGCCAGTACTATGACTTGCCGGAGCCGTTCCATGTACTGGCGACCCAGAATCCGCTGGAGCTGGAAGGCACCTATCCGCTGCCGGAAGCGCAGCTCGACCGCTTTTTCATGCAGGTGGACGTGGATTACCCGGATTTGGAAGGCGAACGCCAGATCATCGTCAACACCACCGGCACCATCGTGCCCGAACCGGTCCAGGTGATGGACGCCGAGGCCCTGATCGAGGCGCAAGGCCTCGTCCGCCAGGTTCCCGTCGGCGAAAGCGTGGCCGAGGCGATCCTCGAACTGGTTCGCGCCGGGCGACCGGAAATCTCCGACATCGAAGAGGTGAAAAAGAACGTTTCCTGGGGACCGGGACCCCGGGCCACCCAGGCGTTGATGTTGGGCGTGCGTGCCCGATCGGTGATCGAGGGCCGCCTGGCCCCCAGCATCGACGACGTGCTGGCGTTGGTGCATCCGATCCTTCGCCACCGCATGGCCTTGACCTTCTCCGCCCGGGCGGAAGGGATCACGCTTCGCGGCATCATCGACCGGCTTTGTGACCGGATTGCCTGATAGAGTCACGGCCAGGCCGGTTCCGGCCGAGGTTGGAAAAGCATCATGACGGCGCCCGGTTCGCTTATGCATCATTCTTCGGACCTCCACCACAGGGCGGAGGAACTGGCCGCCCACCTGCCGCCGTTGCTGGTCGCCGCCGAACGGGTGGCGGCGACCGTTTCACAAGGCGTTCACGGGCGCCGCCGCGTCGGCCAGGGGGAAACCTTTTGGCAGTTCCGGCGCTATGAATTCGGTGATTCCACGCAGTTGATCGACTGGCGGCAATCGGCCAAGTCGCAGCCGATTTACGTCCGCGAGACGGAATGGGAAGCGGCGCAAAGCGTCTGGCTGTGGCGGGATGGATCGCCGTCCATGTCGTATCGTTCATCCGATACCCTGTGCAGCAAGATCGAACGCGCCGACATGCTTTTGCTGGCCCTGGCGTCGCTTTTGATCCGCGGCGGGGAACACGTGGCGATCCTGGGCACCGGCATGCCGCCGGCGACGGGGCGCGGCATGCTGATCCGGTTGTGGTCGATGATTGAGGCCCAGGACAAAAAGGCCGAAGCCTCTCACGAAAGCCTGCCGGCTTTCGAGTCCCTTCCCCGTTACGCCCGCGTCGTGTTGATCGGCGATTTCCTGTCGCCCCTTGAGGAGATAAGGGAAGCGATAGGGATTTTCGCCAACCAGGGCGTCCGCGGGCATTTAGTCCAGGTGCTGGACCCGGCGGAAGAAACGCTGCCGTTTTCCGGCCGCGTCCGGTTCGACGGCATGGAGGACGAAGGCGACGTTTTGATCGGCCGGGTGGAATCCATGCGCGACGACTATCTTCAAGCCTTCAACCGCCACAACCAGGGCCTCGAGGCGCTGGCCAAATCGTTCGGCTGGAGTTACGCCATCCATCATACGGACCACTCGCCGGAAACGTCGCTGCTGGCTCTTTACCTGGTGTTGTCGGAAAAGACCGGTGACTGAGCCGTGCTGAGCGTCGGCGCCATATCCTTTGCCGCCCCCTTTGCCCTTGCGGCGCTTGCCACGTTGCCGGTGATCTGGTGGTTCTTGAGGCTGACGCCGCCGATCCCGACGACGATCCGGTTTCCCCCGATCCGCCTGCTGTTGGGTTTAAAGACGCGGCAGGAAAGCTCCGCCAAAACCCCCCTGTGGCTTCTGATCCTGCGCTTGGTTCTGGCGGCGGTGATCATTCTTGCGGTGTCGCACCCGTTGTTGAATGCCGGCGCCCGGTTGACCGGCAAGGGGCCGTTGATCGTCATTATCGACGACGGCTGGGCGGCCGCCGCCCATTGGCCACAACGCCGGGCGATGCTGGGTGGTCTCGCCGATCAGGCGGAACGCGACTCCCGGCCGGTGGTGGTGGTGAGCACGGCGCCGGTGGAAAGCAAAGCGCCGCCGGGGGCGATCCGGATGATGACCGCCGCCGATGCCCGGCGGTTGTTCCATTCCCTGCAGCCCAAACCCTGGCCCACGGACCGGCAATCGGCGCTGAAACCGTTGTTGGATGCCTTGTCTAAGCCTGGGTCGAAGCCTGGCGGACTTGCCGATGCCCGGCCGGGAGACGTGGTATGGTTGAGCGACGGCCTACGGGAAGCCCCCGGTGGCAAGACCATGGCCGACCTTATTCAGCCCTTGCAGCGGTTGGGCGGGGTCACCGTCGTCAGCGATCCCCTGCCCCGTTTGGCGCTGGTGCTGCGTCCGCCCCGCGCCGAAGGGGGAACCTTGAACCTGATTGCCGAAAGGGCGTCGCCTGAGGGCGTGGCGACGGTCTGGGTCCGGGCTCTTGGCGAGGACGGGCGGCTGTTGGCCCGTGAGCCGCTGGCCTTCGCCGCCGGGAAGACCCGCGCCGAGACCGGCTTAACGCTACCGACGGAGTTGTTGAACCGGCTGCAACGCCTCGAGATCGAAGACGCCGGCACCGCCGGTTCCGTTGTTCTGACCGATGAGCGTTGGCGCCGCCGCCCGGTGGGGTTGGTTTCCGGGACCGGCGCCACCGGAGATCAACCGCTGTTGAGCGACCTTTATTACCTGGAGCGCGCCCTTAACCCGTTCACCGAAGTCCGCCACGGCAGCCTGGAAGACCTTTTGAAACGGCCGCTGGCGATCGCCGTGTTGGCCGATCCCGGGCAGTTGAGAAAAACCGTGCGCCAGGCCTTGGAAAATTGGATCCGGGCCGGGGGTACCGCCGTCAGGTTTGCCGGGCCTTTGTTGGCGAAGGAAACCGGCGACGACGGGGCCAGTGACGGAGACGGGCCATTGTTGCCGGTGCGCCTGCGCCAGGGGGACCGGGTCATCGGCGGCGCCATGTCGTGGAGCGAGCCGGCGAAGCTGGCGCCGTTCGATGCCGCCAGCCCCTTCCACGGCCTTGCCATTCCAAACGACGTGACCGTCAAACGTCAGGTGCTGGCCCAGCCGGCCCTCGACCTGGCGGAGAAAACCTGGGCCCGCCTCGACGACGGCACGCCTTTGGTGACCGGGGAACGGCGCGGCAAGGGCTGGCTGGTACTGGTCCACACCACCGCCAACGTCCAGTGGTCGAACCTTCCGCTTTCCGGTCTGTTCGTTGACATGTTGCGGCGCTTGGTGGCGCTCAGCCAAGGCGTCGTCGCCAAGGCCGCCGGTCCGCCACTGGACCCTCTTTCCACTGTCGACGGTTTTGGGCGATTGGGGCCGGCCATCGCCAGCGCCCGGTCCATCCCCGCCGAGGCATTCGGGAAAGCCCGGGTGTCGAAGACGCACCCGCCCGGCTATTACGGATCGAAGGCGACCCGAAGGGCGCTCAACCTGTCGGCGGGTCTGACATCGCCCATCCCCATCGGGCCGCTGCCCAGCGGTGTTTCCCGGGCCGAATACGGCAAGACCCAGGAAATCGATCTCCGGCCCGGGTTGTTGACCTTGGCCTTGGTGCTGGCGCTGATTGATTTCGCCGCCAGCCTTAGCCTTCGGGGGCTGTTGCCTTTCCGTCCCTGGGCCGGCCCGGTGACGGGGCTGGCGCTGGCGATGATGCTGGGAGCGGCCGGCGTGGCCTGGGCCGGCAACCATGCCGGCGCCGATTCCTTCGCTTTGAGAAACTCTCTGGAAACCCGGCTCGCCTATGTCATAACTGGAAACAGCGAGGTCGACGAAACCAGCCGCGCCGGCTTGACCGGGCTCAACACCATCCTCAAACGCCGAACCGCGGCCGAATTGGGTCCGCCGCAAGGGGTCGACCCGGGCCGCGACGAACTGGCGTTCTTTCCGCTTTTGTATTGGCCGGTGACGGCCGACAGCGTCCTCGCCACCGATGCCACCAAGGCCCGGGTCAACGAATACCTGAAGAACGGCGGTACCATCCTGTTCGACACCCAGAACGCCGCCGGCGGCGCCGATGTCTCGGCGCTTCGGCGTTTGGCGCGGGGGCTGGACATTCCGCCGTTGGTGCCGGTATCGCCCGACCATGTATTGACCCGTTCTTTTTACTTGATCCAGGAATTCCCCGGCCGCTGGACCGGCGGCACCCTTTGGGTCGAGCGGGCCGGCGAGCGGGTCAATGACGGGGTTTCGCCGGTGATTGCCGGTAGCCACGACTGGGCCGCCGCCTGGGCCATGGACGACGCCGGGCGCCCCCTTTACCCGGTGGTGCCGGGCGGCGAACGGCAACGGGAAATGGCTTTCCGGTTTGGGGTCAACCTGGTCATGTACACGCTGACCGGTAACTACAAAGCCGACCAGGTTCACCTGCCGGCCATCCTCAAGAGGCTGGGCAAATGACTCTGTTCATGTCCCTGGGGGGCTTAAACAATGGCTGACAGCCTTTCCCTGGCGCCGATGGTTCCGGCCGCGTTGATCGCGGTGCTGGCGGCCGTGGGCCTCGGTCTTGCCGGGGTGGCGATGGTCAAGGGCGGCAGCGGATGGGCGCTTCGCACCCTGGCGTTGGCGGTTCTGGTGGCGGCGCTGGCTAATCCATTGGCGGTTCGCGAAGAGCATGAACCCCTGCGCGACGTTGCCCTGATCGTCGTCGACCGGACATCCAGCCAGGGGGTCGGCGACCGCCGGGCGGAAACGGCGGCGGCGCTTAAATCCGTCGGCGAAGGCCTAGCTAGGTTCGAGGGACTGGAGGTCCGCACCATCGAGATCACGGACGACGACGCCGGCGACAAAGGCACGCGGCTATTCGGGGCCCTGGCCCAGGCGGCGGGTGAAATCCCCCGCCAGCGTTTTGCCGGCGCCCTCCTGATCACCGACGGACAAATCCACGACGTGCCGGCGGCGCCCCCGGTGTCCGGCCCCATTCATGTGTTGCTGACCGGCAAGCCCGGGGAATCGGATCGCCGGCTAGTCATCGAACAGGCGCCCGGTTACGGAATCGTCGGCAAGGAAGTCACCATTCGTTACCGGGTCGAGGACCGTCGGGCCGAAAAAACGAAGGGGTTCGGGACCAACCTGGTACGGGTGCGGATGCGCTACGACGATAACCAGGAAAAAATCGCCCAAACCCCGGTCGGCAAAAGCGAGCAGTTCACTTTTACCCTCGATCATGCCGGGCCGACGGTGGTCGAGCTTGAGGTCGATACCGCCCCGGGGGAACTTTCGACCCTCAACAACCGGACGCTGGTCAGCATTAACGGGGTCCGGGACCGGCTTCGGGTATTGTTGGTTTCGGGACAACCCCACGCCGGCGAACGGGCATGGCGTAATCTGCTCAAATCCGACCCGTCCGTGGACTTGATTCATTTCACCATCCTGAGGCCGCCGGAAAAGGACGACTTCACGCCGCTTCGAGAGCTTGCGTTGATCGCTTTTCCCATCCAGGAACTGTTCGAGACCAAGCTCCAGGAATTCGACCTCATCATTTTCGACCGCTATGTGGTCCGCGACGTGCTGCCGCCGTCGTATTTGCGCAATATCGTCAACTTCGTCAAGGAAGGCGGGGCGTTGTTATTGGCGGTGGGGCCCGAATTCGCGTCGCTCAGGTCGCTTTACCAGACGCCCCTGGGCAAGGTGATGCCGGCGGCGCCGACCGGGAAAGTGCTGGAGCGGGGGTTCCGGCCGCGGCTCACCGAAATCGGTTATCGTCATCCGGTGACCGCGGGCCTGCCCAGAAACGGCACCGAGACGCCTGAGTGGGGGCGCTGGTTCCGCCTGATCGAGGCGGTGCCCAAGGCCGGCCGGGTATTGATGCAGGGCTTGGACGGCAAACCGCTGTTGCTTTTGGATCGCGTCGGCAAAGGCCGGGTGGCGCAGATCCTCAGCGATCATATCTGGCTTTGGGCCCGCGGTTTCGAGGGCGGTGGGCCCCAGGCGGAATTGCTGCGCCGCCTCGCCCACTGGCTGATGAAGGAACCGGACCTGGAGGAGGAGGGCCTGAAGGTCGAAATCCGCGACGGCCGCCTG
>JADFNT010000068.1 GCA_022563215.1 Pseudomonadota bacterium | reverse complement strand
TGACGGCGATCTTCATGGGCCAGGTCCGCACCGCGCCCGAGGACCGCGACCGGGAGGCCGAGGCCAAGGCGGGCGAGCAGGCGGGCCGGATGTGGCGGCTGGTCGACGCGCAACTGGAAAAACACCCCTTCATCACCGGCGACGAACCGACCATCGGCGACATCCCCATCGGCTGTTCGGTCAACCGCTGGCACCTGCTGGACGTCGACCGCCCGGCCCTGCCCCGGCTGCAAGCCTATTACCAACGGCTCAAGGACCGCCCGGCCTACCGGCAACACGTCGCCTCCATCACCATGGAATGACCGCGCCATGAACGATGCTCCTGTTTATCTCGACTACGGCCAGGAAGCCCTCGACGCGCAATACAACAACCGCGCCCGGGTGCCCGAACACCAAGACATCCACGCCGGCTTTCAGGCCCGGGCCGGGGCGGTGATGGAGGAATTCGACACCCGCCTCGACGTTTCCTACGGCCCCAGCGCCGAGGAGACCCTCGACGTCTACCTGCCCGGAAACGCCCCAGAAAACGCCGCCGAAAACGCCTACGAAACCGCCCAGGGGGCGCCGATCAACGTCTTCCTGCACGGCGGCTACTGGTTCTCCCGCCACAAGAACGACTTCCGCTTCCTGGCCCAGGGCCTGACCCGGGCCGGCGCCGCCCTCCTGATCGTCAATTACGCCCTGGTGCCGTCGGTGGACCTCGACGAGCTGGTGCGCCAATGCCGCGCCGCCGTCGCCTGGACTTTCGAAAACGCAAGCACCTTCGGCGGCGACAAGCAGCGGATTTTCGTCTCCGGGCATTCGGCCGGCGGCCACCTGACGGCGATGATGATGGCCACCGACTGGCCCGCTTTCGCCGGCGGCCTGCCCGCCGATCTCGTCAAGGGCGGCACGGCGATCAGCGGCATCTACGACCTGGAGCCGATCCGCCGAACCTTCATGCAGGAAACCCTCGGCTTCACCGCCGGACAGGTGGCGCGGAATTCCCCCCTCGGGCTGACCCCGGCCACCGACGCGCCCCTGATCGTCGCCGTCGGCGGCGACGAAAGCGAGGAATTCCTGCGCCAGGGCGAGACCTTCGCCGGCCAATGGGCAAGGCAGGGCGTCCCCTGTGAGATGATGGTCAGGCCCGGCATCAATCATTTTACCATCCTCGGTGAATTCGCCGATCCGGAAAGCGGCCTGACCCGGGCGGTGCGAAAGCAGATGGGGCTTGGCTGACTTGGCCTTGACCTTCGACCTTTTCTGGTCCTTCCGCAGCCCCTATTGCTACCTGGCGCTCGACCGCATCCTCGGCCTCGGCCGCGATCACGGCGTCGATGTGGTGGTCCGCCCGGTCTATCCGATGGCCGTGCGCCAGCCGGATTTCTTCAACAAAACCAACCCGCTCTACCGCCCCTATCACACCCTCGACAGCCGCCGCGTCGCCGAAAGCCTGGGTCTTTCCTTCCGCCGGCCGCTGCCGGACCCGATCCGGATGGACATGCAGACCAGCGAAATCGCCCCCGAGCAGCCCACTATCCGGCGCCTGACCCGGCTCGGCATGGCGGCGGCGATGGAAGGCAAAGGGCTTGAATTTCTCGACCAGGTGTCGCGCATCCTCTGGGACGGCACCGTCGACGGCTGGGACCGGGGAACCCACCTCGCCGACGCCATGACCCGGGCCGGGCTCGAGCCCGGAAAGCTGGAGGCCGCCGTCGCCGCCGAGCCGGAAAAGTTCGATGCCGCCATCGAGGAAAACCAGGCCGCCCACCAGGCCGCCGGGCATTGGGGGGTGCCGCTGATGGTGTTCGAGGGCGAACCGTTCTACGGCCAGGACCGGATCGATTTGTTGGTCTGGCGGATGCGCCAAAAGGGGCTTTAACGCTTTAACCTCCGGACGACCCTGGGGACGACCCTGGGGACGACCCTGGGGAATACCCTCTGGACGACCTTCCGGACGACCGGCGGGCCGACCCCGGGCCTACCCTCCCTGCCCCCATGGCGACCCCCATGCCTACCCTGGGCCCCCGAAAGGGCGACCATTGGCGACCTTTGGCGACCTTTTCGAACCTCACGCCGCGCCCTCATTGTCCTTTTCGGCGCCGATGCGGCGGAGCGACGCCTCGGCGTCGGCGATCAGGGCGTCCAGGTCCGGCTCCTCTTCCGTTGGCGCCGGCGGCGTTTCGCCCGCGGCCGGCAGGCAGGCCAAGCGGCGTCCGAGGCGCGCCTGCAGCTCGACGGCGCGGGCGGCGGCGTGGAAGGCGCGGCCCTTGAGTGCACGCCTATACACGGCCTCGAGCTTGGCCATCAGCGCCCGCGTATCGCCGGCGGCGGCCCCGGAGTCCCGGGCGGCCGCGGAGTCGAGGGCCGCGGCGATGGCCTCGATGCGGGCGCCGACCGGGGCGGTGTTGAGCAGCTTGTGGCCGCGCTGCTTGGCGAACCCGGGCGCGTAGCCGGCCTCGCGGGCGGCGCGCGCCGCGTTGCCGTGGCGCGCATAGGCCTGGCAGAACCGCTCGCGGCGCAACGACAAGGCGCCGGGCTCGGGCTCGGGCTCGGGCATGCCGGGGCCGGGATTGGGTTTGCCGGGCCCGGACTGGTAAGGCTCCGAAGGCTCCGAAGGCCCGGATTCCTGGGATTTCATGGGCTTTTTCCTTACTTTGTTCCTGATAACTGAATAAAAGCATAATTATCAAGCGAAGTTAAGAACAAATACGGTACATAAAACCGAGTAGTGGGCCGGTTTTTCGAATGCCCGCACTACCCCCCAGAGCAGACCATTTTCGGGGCTGGCATTTAGGTCCGATTGTGAGCCGAAGCGGAAGTCCGAGTGGAGGCCACCCGTACTATCCAAGGCAATGTGGATATGGGCTTATTCCGACCAGTGGGTTATATTTTAGCTCTAGGAGAGAGAATTGAGTAATTGGTATTTTGAAACATCTGGCTTCAATCACCTAGTCAACTCATTCGATTTTAAATCGTTCTTAAATACCCGTGAGTTGCAAGAGTTGAGGGGTAGAACTCTGTATGTTTCTCCTATTACTTTGTGGGAGATAATGCTCACAAGTGATAATTTCCACTCGGATTTCTTGTTGTTTTCTGCTCAAAATCTGTTTTCAGAAAAGCTACTGGCAACCCCAACAGAGTTGATTATTCGGTATTTAAGAAACGCCTATCCGGAGAATAAGATTAATTACGATATATATACGGAACTGAATATTGGAAAAATTTGGTCAAAAATGACCAAAGATAACTCGGTCAATTTTGAATACAATAAGTCGAAACTTATAAAAAAAACTGAAATGATCCGAAATATATCAAATAATCTCCCATCAATAATTAAAGGCACAATTGAACAAACTAAAGACGGATATTTATACAATATATCTGAAGTGTTAACGGTCTATTTTGAGTGCTTGCGGACTGATGGCTTCCTGCCCAATTCCACCAAATACGATGAAGAAATGTTGAACAAGCTGGTTGTACTTTTTGCCATGCTTTTCTTCGTTCTAAGATTGGATTTGGATAGCAATGTAATGGTTAAATTTTTAGGGGATGAAGGGGTTCCTATTGAAGACCCCACCAAAATACTAACTTATGTTTTCGAAAACTATTCAGAATTATTTAAGAGAGGTCCACTTTTAGAGGTGGCCATTATGGCCTACAACCAAGTCAAACTCGGAAACACCAATAGAGGGCTACTACTCGATTGCTATCATATGATTTACGCTCCGTATGTGGACTGGATAGTAACAGGTGACGACGGATTTAGTAATTTAGGGAGCATGGAAAGCCGGTATCGTAATAAGATCATTCATGTGTCGAAATTGGAAATTGGAATGTCCCCTTACCTAACGACTTAACCACACTTATAATCAATTATTTTCCGGAAGATGGGGTAAAGGTGGACTTCTTAACCTTCGTATCAGGCCTTATCCGCGATCTCGCGTGGCCCGGCACCACGCTCATCGCGTTAATGGTCGTCTTCAAGCGCCTACCCATTCTGCGCGGCTTCGTGAAGTCAATTCGCTACAAGGATTTTGAGGTTACGCTTCACGAGGAGTTCGCCGAGGCGAGAGAGGCGGCAGACAAACTCAAAATCGTAGACGTTTCGGAGTCTTATGTAGAAGAATATTTGGCTGATAAGATTTTTCAACTCGCTCAGATTGACCCGGCCCTTGCGGTCATTGAGATTTGGCGCGAGCTCGAAACAAAACTCGTGAAATTTATTCAACATAATGGACTTATGCGATTTACCACGCCAGCCCGTGTTGTAGAACATCTTGGAAATATGGGGAGGCTTACCGACAGTGAAGTCAAGCTGTACAGAAAGTTGCGTAACATCAGAAATGCCAGCGTACACTCTCATGAGCCTAACGTTCTCACATTAGGTGAAATAATGGAATTTAGGGATTTCTCGAACCTATTAATTAAGAAATTAGCGCAATTACAAGAAGAACCGGGGTACATAGATATTCCAGGAAAAAGCCCGTAGTTTTGTGGTTGCCTTGAACTACTCCCCGAGAATTAGTCCATCGTTTAAATTAGCTTTATGAAAATTCATGTCCGCTTATGGCTATTAGCGGACGGACGAACTTAGCTGGCAACACTTCCGCTATTAGACGCTAAGCAGACATTCAGGGTGGGAATGTCTGCTCTACTCCGCAAAGCAGAACATTTTCGGGCAGGCTTCAAAGTCCGGTCCTGACCCATAGCGGAAAGGGCGGAAATAGGGGGACAGTTTACTTAATTCGGACATCGAGTGGGGATGAACTGGAGCAGAAGGAATTAAGTAAACTGTCCCCCTATTTCCCCGGCCTGTGACGGGGCATCAGGTAGACGAGGACGTTGGCGACCAGCATCGAGGCCGCCAACAGGTAAAACACCACGCCGAGCCCCCACTTATCGGCGGCGGCGCCGCCGACGGTGACCATGATGGCGACGAACAGGGCCTGGACCCCGAACATGACGCTGGTGGCGCTGGCGGCGACTTTCGCCGGTGCCAGGTCCATCATCCAGCTATGGATCACCGGCCGGGCGGCATACATGACGAACCCCAGCACCGACACCCCGGCGATGAAAACAACGTCGTCCTGGATGACGGTCAACACGGCGATCAACACCGTGGAGGCCGACAGCCCGGCCAGCACCACCGGCCGCCGGCCGATGCGGTCCGACCACGCGCCGGCGATCGGCGAGGCGACGATGCCGCCGACCTGCAACGCCATCACCGTCACCCCCATCATCAACGGCCCCATCCCCGCCACGTCGGCCAGGTATAGGGGCAAAAACACCATCAACCCCATCTGCGCCATGGTCCTGAACCCGGCCAGCAGCGACAGATGCAGGATGAGCCGGTTGGCGAGCAGCCCCTTGACGTCTCGCCAATATTCGGCCAACCCCGACCCGGCGGCGTCGCGGCGTTGGCCTTGGCGGTCCCTGGGCGCCAGCGCGAAGGCGATCCACGCCGCCAGCGCGAACACCGGCAGGGCGCTGACCGACGCCGTCCCGCGCCAGCTCAGCCACACCAGCAAGGCGCCGGCCGCCAGCGGCGCCAGGGCGTCGCCGACATTGGCGCCCAAGGCATGGATGGACAGCGCGTAGCCCCGTTGCCTGGGGAAATGCTCCGACAGGAACGAGATCGCCGGCGGGTGCCAGAGGTTGTTGGTGGCGCCGATCAGCACCACCATCGGGAACAGCCACGGCAAGCCTTGGGCGCCGCCGATCCCGAGCAGGGCCGCGGCGCCGATGGCCAGGGACGCAACCTGATAGACGACGCGCCTGCCGGTGACGTCGACGACCAGGCCGCTGCCGAAATTGGCGGCGAAGGCGCTGAGGTGGAACACCGCCACCAGCATCCCGGCCTCGGCATAGGTGAGCCCCAGATCGCGGGTGATGAACGGCAAAAGCAGGTAGAACGTGGCGGCGATCCAATGGGTGCCGCCGTGGCCCGAGGCGACCAGGAAGACGGTGCCCTGGCCTTTCCATTCCAGGCCCGTCAGGCGTTCGATGGCGGCGATCAATGGGAGGGTCCTCCGCTCAAGGGGCTTGAATTTATCGCTTTTTCAAGGGTTTAACAAGCGCCGGGCAAGGGTTTAACAAGCGCCGGGCCCAGGGGATATTCAGCCGATAATCTGTTTGCCTGGATCGGTTTTACCGGCAACAATGCGGCCGCAAAAACCAACCAATGACCCAACGAATAATCCCTGGGGAGGCTTAATGGTTTCCGTCACCGACCAGCTTATCGTCGACAAGAAGGACGGCGTCGGCCGCATCACCTTCGACAACCAGGCCAAGCGCAACGCGCTCACCTACGAGATGTGGCAGGGCCTGCCCGTGGTCCTCGATGATTTCGCCCAAGACGACGCGGTCAGGGTGATCGTGCTCGCCGGCGCCGGCGGCAAGGCGTTCTCGGCCGGCGCCGATATCTCGCAGTTCGAGAAGCAGCGCTCGTCCGAAGACGCCATCGCCGTCTACGACCACGCCGTGGCCGAGGCCACCAACGCCCTGGTCGGCGCCAGGAAGCCGCTGATCGCCAGGATCGACGGCTTTTGCATCGGCGGCGGGCTCGGCGTCGCCATGTGCTGCGACCTCCGCATCGCCGCGGAAGATTCCCGTTTCGGCATCCCGGCCGCCAAGCTGGGCCTGGGCTACAAGCTGAACGGACTCAAATACCTGATCGACGTCGTCGGCCCGTCGGCGGCCATGGAGATCCTGTTCACGGCGCGCCAGTTCGACGCCGAAGAGGCGTTCGCCATGGGGCTCGTCAACCGGGTCGTGGCGCCGGAAGAGTTGGCGGCTTTCGTCGACGACTATGCCCGCACCATCGCCGAAAACGCGCCGCTGACGGTGCTGGCGGCGAAAACGGTGGTCCGCGAGGCGGTCAAGGACCCGGACAAGCGCGACCTGGACCTGTGCCAGAAGGTCGTCGACGACTGCTTCGCGTCCGACGACTACAAGGAAGGCCGCAAGGCGTTCATGGAAAAGCGCAAGCCTGACTTCAAGGGCCGCTGAGGGCTCCTTCCTTAGTAAGCCCGGGGGCCGATACGGTTTCCACCGTCAAGGTACGATACCTTCTTCCATCAGGATGATGACGTCAGGATCGAAACTGTAGGCCGGGCTGCTCTCCTTGCGCCAATCGTCGATACCAACATCGAGGGCAGGCACGTTGGCCGTCGCGCCAGCGAGGGAAAGCATCGCGTAAGCAGCGAGGGGGAGCATCGCGCAAAGGGCGATCGCCACGGCAATTTGGCGAAAAACCATGACCGAATTCTCCTTCGGTTTGTTTTCGAAATTGGTTCTTGGCGCACGGTTGCGCCGCTTCACCAAAGAGTGTCATTTCAAGGAGATTTTTGCCAAACACGCTTGAACAATTCTAAGTGTGTCACAGGTGATTGACGTATTTGTGAAGTCAGCGGGGCGGACGACGGGGCGTAAGGAAAGGAACGGCTTCCGTACACCCCACCCCCGCCGCCGCAACCTATTTTGCGGATCGGGCCGCCGAAGCGCCGGCGGCGCGGCCGAAGACGGCGCCCGACATCAGCCCGGCGCCGCAGGGGCAGTTGAAAGCGTTCATTCCCATCATCCTGGGGTGTGACTTCGGCTGCACGTTCTGCATCGTGCCCAGCACCCGCGGGCCCGAGCGCAGCCGGCCCGTCGCCGAAATCCTGGGGGAAGCGCGCGCCCTGGCTCAAACAGGGACCAAGGAAATCATGCTCCTGGGCCAGACGGTGGACGCCTACAAGGCCCACTACTACGCCGACGACGCCGAGGGCAGCCGCGTTTACGCCCTGGCCGACCTGATCTGGCTGTTGAACGACATCGATGGGCTGGAACGCATCCGCTTCACCAGCCCCCATCCGGTTTACATGACCTCCGAGCTGCTGCGCGCGATC
>JADFNT010000067.1 GCA_022563215.1 Pseudomonadota bacterium | reverse complement strand
TTGGGGCCACAGGGGGGAAGAATTCTTTTTCGCCTTTTTGTGCCTTAGTGGTTCACCTTCTTTTCCCGCCTCTTGCTCACATACGCCATAGGTAAAGCCTGGTTTGGCGGCGGTCGGCGACGTCGACGGTTTCATCGGCCGGATGGCCGGGAACGTCGAAGGTATTGCTGATCAGCAGGCTGCCGGATTTCATCTCGTGCTTAGCCTTGTCGAACAAATCCGGCATCGGCACCGGCGACAGGAAGGCATAGACCACGTCGTATTCGCCGAGGCCGTGGGAACGGTAATCGCCGAACAACAGCTTGACGTTCGCCAGGCCGGCGAAACGGAGCCGGAGCCAGGCCAAGGCGAACGGAAGCGGCGCCGATTCGATGCCGGTGAAATGCCCGTCCGGGTGCCGCCGGGCGAGGTCGAGCACCGGCCCGCCGAGGCCGCTGCCGAGATCGGCGAACCGGACCCCCGGCTTATTTTTGTTTTTTGATTCTGTCGCGGTTTCACCGCTCCCCGCCTCTTGCGGAAGAAGCGCCGCCAACGCGGCACGGGTCTGGGGATTGCTGAGGTACAAGGGCACCCCGCCGCGGGCGCTGTTCCAGAAGACCAGGACCAGGATCATGAACAGGACAAGAAAAATCCATTCCGGCACCTGCCACAGCCAAGCCACGGCCAGCGCCGAGGGCAAAACAAGCTGGATCGGAATCCACCACTGGGCGAGCCCGAAGCGGGCCCCCAAAACCGCGGCGCCGATCCCCTGCAGCGCCAGCAAGGCCATCAAAGGCGGCCTTAACTCCACCCCGGCGGCGAGCCCGAAGGCGGACCCGAAAACCACCGCGCCCGTGGCCATTTGGGCCGCCAGCGCCCTCAACAGCGGCAATCGGGGCCAAGTAGCCTGTATCATCTAATTTGTACCCCTACGACGTCCGGAACCCTCGCAGCGTCGCCCTCCGGGCCGTTTTTCCCCCGCGCCCCCTCGGGGCGTCGTGAAGACCAGCCGATGGGCCGCCATCGCCTGCGCCTGCCCTTCTACCGAGAAAACGGGAAAAGCGATCGTAGGGGTGCAAATTAGATGATACAGGCTACTAATCATCCCCGATCCGGCCGTAGGCGCTTTGATAGAACAGCAAGGGCCGCCCGCCGTCGGCGTGTTCGAAACGATCGACGCGGCCGAGGACGATCAGGTGATCGCCGCCTTCGAAAGCGTTGAGGCGTGTGCATTCCAGGTTCGACAGGCAGCCGGGCAGGATCGGGCAGCCGCTGTCCCAGGTTTCGAAGGCGCGGTCCTTGAATTTATGTTCCTGGGGGCTGGCGAATTCTTCCGACAGGTCCTGCTGGTTTTCCGAAAGTATGTTGACCGCGAACCGTTCGCCCTCGCAAAACGCCTTCAGGCAGCCGGTGTTGTTGTCCAGGCAGATCAGGATTATCGGCGGGTCCAGGGAAACCGAGGCGAAGGAATTGACGGTGACCCCGACGGGCACGCCCTTCGGCGTCAACCCGGTGACCACGGTGACGCCGGTGGTGAAAGTGCCGAGGGCTTTGCGGAATTGTCGGGAATCGAATGTCACGGCAGTCGACCTCAACGGATAAGCGGGGTTTCAAAAGGCACGTGAGCGCACCCCGGCGGCACTTTTAAAGGGCCGCCCCCTGGGACGCCGGGGGCCGTCTGCACCGTTTCCGGCCACCCCGCGCCGGCAAAACCGGGGCGGTTCAATATTGGCGATGGAAGTTTCAATTTTATTTCAGATATTTTATTGTCCCGTCGAAGGACACACTATAGCGTGCGGGACTTAAACGGCAAAAGCGCCTGACCGCCGGACGCCGCCTGGACAAAAATGAAGACCCAAGGTTTCGAATGTTTTTCATTGTCGGTTTTTTAGTCGTCGTCGCCGCCGTTATCGGCGGCTATTCCATTCATGGCGACATGTCGGTTCTGTGGCAGCCGATCGAATTCGTCATCATTTTCGGCGGCGCCTTCGGGGCGTTTTTGATTGGCAACTCGAAAACCGTGATCATGGGCGTCATAAAGTCGTTAGGAATGGTGGTTACCGGCCCGAAATACAACAAAGGGTCCTACGAAGAGCTGCTGGGAGTCCTGTTCTCGGTTTTCAAGCTGGCCAAGAGCAAAGGCGACCTGGCGCTCGAAACCCATGTCGAAGATCCCCAGAACAGCTCCTTGTTCGCCAATTTCCCTACCTTCCAGAAGAACCATCACGCGGTCGAGTTTCTTTGCGATTACCTGCGGGTGTTGACGTTGGGCGCGTCCAACCCGCACGAGGTCGAGGCGGTCATGGAGGTGGAACTGGAAATCCATCACAACGAGGACTACGCCATTTCCGGCGCCGTATTGACCATGGGCGACGCCATGCCGGCGCTGGGGATCGTCGCCGCCGTGCTCGGCATCATCGTCACCATGGGCTCGATCACCGAGCCGCCGGAAATCCTCGGCGGCCTGATCGGCGCCGCCCTGGTCGGCACCTTTGCCGGCATCCTGCTTTCCTATGGCTTTGTCAGTCCCATGGGCAAGTCCCTGGAAAGTACCTTCGACTCCGATGCCCATTACCTGGGCTGCATCAAGATCGCCCTGATCGGCCACATGCAGGGATACGCGCCGCAGGTGTCGGTCGAATTCGCCCGCAAGTCATTGGCTTCGGACGTGCGCCCGACCTTCGCCGAAGTCGAGGATATGCTCTCCGACCTGCCTTCCGTTTGAACCCGGTCCCCGACCTGATAGAATCAGGGCATGGCAACCGAATAGAATCAGGGCATGGCAACCGACAAATCCAAACAACCCATCATCATCAAGCGGGTCAAGAAAACCGCCCACGCCTCCCACGGCGGCGCCTGGAAGATCGCCTATGCCGACTTCGTGACCGCGATGATGGCCTTCTTCCTGTTGTTGTGGCTTTTGAGTTCGGTGTCCCAGGAACAGCTCGAAGGTATTTCCAGCTACTTCGCTCCGACCAGCGTCTCCGCCACCACCAGCGGCAGCGGGGATATCCTCAGCGGCGCCACCGTCACCTCCGAGGGCACTGCCCAAAGCTCGACCTCGCGCGACAGCGTCACCCTCGACCTGCCACCGCCGAAGGCCGGTACGGGTGGGGGAGATTTGGACGAGCAGAAAGAGGCCTCGGAGATGACCGACGAAGAGAAGGCCGAGGAATTGCAGCGCAAGAAAGAGGAAGATCAGTTCGAGGAAGCCAAAAAGGAGCTTGAGGAAGCCATCGAGCGGACGCCCGAGCTGAAGGAAATGAAGGAAAGCCTGCTCATCGATAACACGCCCGAAGGGTTGCGCATTCAGCTTCTGGACAAGGAAGGGCTGCCCATGTTCCCGAGCGGCGGCGTCGAGATGTTCGATCACACCAAGCAGCTGCTGGCACTTGTTTCCAAGGTCATCGTCAAGATGCCGCAACAGATTTCCATTTCCGGGCATACGGATTCCGTGCCCTTTGTCAGCAAAACCGGCTATTCGAATTGGGAGCTTTCCGCCGACCGGGCCAATGCCGCTAGGCGCGAACTGGTTCATGCCGAGGTGCCCTTTGATAGGGTATCGAAGGTCGTCGGCAAGGCGGCGACGGAACCCTTCCTTCCCGAGGACCCGAAAAACGCCCGCAACCGGCGGCTCAGCATCATCCTGTTGCGCGGTACCGGGAGGGACAAGCCGTCCCCGGACGAAAAGGTACAGAAAAAGGCGAAGAAAAAAGACGATAAGGAAACCCTGCCGGGCCGCGGGGCCATCCGTCAACGCCAGGCTGTTGAAGGCCTGCCGGCACCGAAAAAGGAAGTCATAAAGATTCCCGAACCGGTCTTGGCCAAGCCCAAGGTGGAGCAGCCCAAGGGTTTGAAACTGAAACTCAAGCCCGAGGAAAAGGGCCCCGGCCTGCCGGGGCTGGAGTCTATCCGCAAGGGCCAGACCCAGGGAGCCAAGCCCGCCAAGAGCAAAACCGCGCCGAAAGCGAAACTTGTTTTGGAACCGAAGAAAAAGGTTCTCAAACCGATCCTGCCGAAGCCGTCAATCGAATCCACGGAGGGAGAATCACTGCCCGGATTGGACGCCATTCGCCGGAAGCAACTTGAGGATTCCAAGACCCAATAACAGGGGCTTTCGCCGGTTCGATTTCCGGTTAGCGGCCGTTAACCTTTTCGCCTTCCAGGTTAATTCGCCCTCGCCAAGGCCCTGTGGGAATCTTGATCGGCAAAAAAACTTCGGCCCAAGGCGGCTCTGGGGTAATATCGAGTGAGAATTGGAAAAAACCCGGATTTTTCACCTGGACCATGAAACACGACCCCCTGCATAACGCCCGGTTTTTCTTCGCCACCGCCCCCCTGCCCTGTCCCTACCTGCCCGGACGGATCGAACGCCGGGTGGTGACGGAGTTGATGGGACGGGATGCCTCGGTGGTCCACGACCAATTGTCGTTGGCGGGCTTCCGCCGCAGCCACAACATCGCCTACGTCCCGGCGTGCCCGGGGTGTCAGGCGTGCCATGCGGTGCGGGTGCGAGCCGATGAATTTTCGCCGTCCCGGTCGCACAGGAGAATCCTCAACCGCAACAGCGATCTCCGGGTCGAGGAAAAGGCGCCCGAGGCCACAGACGAACAATTTGCCGTTTTCGCCGCCTATCAGGATTCCCGGCATGCCGGCGGCGACATGGCGAAGATGGACTCTCAGGACTATCAAGCCCTGGTCGAGGACACGCCGGTGGATACCTCGCTGGTGGAATTTCGCGACCCGGACGGGATTCTGGTGGCGGGATGCCTGATCGACCGGGTGGAGAACGGCTTGTCGGCGGTGTACAGCTTCTTCGACCCGGAACTGCACCGCAACAGCCTCGGCACGTACATGATTTTATGGATGATCGGGCGGGCCCGGGAACTGAACCTGCGCTACGTTTACCTGGGGTTCTGGATCGCCGGCAGCTCGAAGATGTCCTACAAGGCGAAATTCCACCCCTTGGAGGCGCGAATGGCCAATGGATGGCGGGCGCTGACGGCCGAGGAAACCGGTTTCGGCGAACCCAAAACAGCGGTGGCACGATAACGCCGCCAGCCGCCAGCCGCACCGGCCTGTAATTAAATTTTTCAACGGCTTATCGGGAAACCTTAAAGCATGAAGCGGCGTCGATTTCTGTCCGGGGCGGCCCAGGGCCTGGCGGCCGCCGCCGTCGGCGCCTCGTCGCTTGCGTCCCCGGCCATCGCCCAGGGGATACGCCGCTTGAATATGGTCACCACCTGGCCCAGCGATTTCCCCGGCCTGGGAACCGGCGCCCGGCGGCTGGCCGAAAGCATTACCCGCATCAGCGGCGGCAAGCTGACGGTCGAGGTCTTCGCCGCCGGCGAACGGGTGCCAACCTTCGAATCCTTTGACGCCGTTTCGAGCGGCGCCGCCGACCTTTACCACGCCATCGAGTACTATTGGCAGGACCGTTCCCGGGCCTTTAATTTTTTCGCCGCCGTGCCCTTCGGTTTGACGGCCGGCGAGATGGCGGCCTGGATTTATGACGGCGGCGGCCAGGCGTTGTGGGACGAGCTGTCGGCGGGATTCAATATCAAGCCCTTTCAGGCCGGCAACACCGGGGCCCAGATGGGCGGCTGGTACAACAAGGAAATCAACGTTGTTGAAGACTTCCGCG
Source organism: Pseudomonadota bacterium (assembly GCA_022563215.1). Taxonomy (GTDB): domain Bacteria; phylum Pseudomonadota; class Alphaproteobacteria; order Rhodospirillales; family Casp-alpha2; genus Casp-alpha2. The sequence continues at coordinate 2,304 of JADFNT010000067.1, read as the reverse complement.
GCCTCAAGATCCGGCTTCCGGGACTCGGCGGCGAGGTCGCCCGGCGGCTGGGCGCGGTTCCGGTGACCCTGCCGGGGGTTGAAATCTTTCCGGCGCTGCTTTCCGGCGCCATCGACGCCACTGAATGGGCGGGGCCGTGGAACGATTTGGCGCTCGGCTTTTACAAAGTCGCCAAGCACTACTATTACCCGGGCTTCCACGAACCGGGCACGGCCCTGTCCTGCGGCCTCAACCTGAAGGTCTGGGAAAACCTGAGCGCCGAACACAAGGCCATCGTCGGCTATGCCATGGCGGCCGAAAACGCCTTTTCCAGGGCCGAATTCATGGCCCAGAACGCCTTTGCGCTGGACACCCTTCGCCACCAGCACCGGGTCGACCTGCGGCGCTTCAGCGACGGCGTGCTGAAGGCCATGGGTGAAGCCTCCGGCATCATCGTCGGCGATATCGGCACCGGCGGCGACGGCCTCACCCGGCGGATTTACGAGAGCTTCAGGGCTTTCCGCAAAAAGGCCCTGTCGTGGTCACACATGGGCGAGCAGTCGTTCCGCAACGCCCGCCTGCTGCCGTTTAAGTATTGATCGGCCCGCCTAGGAAAACCGGGTCGCCCGCGAAAAACCCTTCGGCACCATCAATCCGGCCTGGGCCCGCTTGCCGATCCAGCGCTTGATGTCGGGCTCGGTGCGGATTCCCTGCTGGCCGGCCTTCCAGGTCAGCCCCTCGGCAACCTTCAGCGCCGTGACGTCGGCCAGCCCTCCCTTGGCATAGCGTTGCAGGAACACGCCCCGACCCCGGGTCATCACCGGCAGGTCGGCCAGGGGAAGGATCAAGAGCTTGCGGTTGGCGCCCAGAATCGCGACGTGATCGTCGTCTTTCCCGATAGCCGCCGCCGCGGCCGCTTCCTCGCCGTCGCCGAGGTTCAGGACCTGCTTGCCGTTGCGGGTCTGGGCGATGACGGCGTTTTCCTCGACGATGAACCCGCGGCCCGTCCCTGACGCCACCACCAGCCTGCGTCCCGTGCCCTCACTCTTGTCCTCGCCTTGCGGCGTATGGATGAACATCGCCACCGCGTCGTGGCCCTCGGCCAAATCGATCATCAGCCGCAACGGCTCACCATGGCCGCGGCCGCCGGGCAGCTTGTCGCAGCCGAGGGTATAGAAACGGCCGTTGGTGGCAAAAATCACCAGCTTGTCGGTGGTTTCCGCGTTGAGCACGAACTTGCCCCTGTCGCCTTCCTTGTATTGCAGTTCGGCGGCATCGGTGACGTGGCCCTTGTGGGCCCGAATCCAGCCTTTTTCCGAGGCGACGACGGTGATCGGCTCCTTCTCGATCATCGCCTCCAGCGGCACCACCACGGCCGCCGGCGGCTTGCCGATCCTGGTCCGCCGGGCGCCCAGGGGAGTCTTCGCCGAAATCCGTTTCTTGATGTCGGCGATTTCCCTGGCCACCGCTTTCCACCGGCGGCCCTTGTCGCCAAGCAGGGCGCGCAGGTTTTTGCCTTCCTTGGTCAACTCGGCGTGCTTGTTGCCGATTTCCTTTTCCTCCAGCTTGCGGAGCTGCCTCAGGCGCATGTTGAGGATCGCTTCGGCCTGGACGTCGGTGAGCTTGAAGGCCTTCATCATCTTCTTTTTCGGCTCGTCCTCGGTGCGGATGATCTTGATGATCTTGTCCAGGTTCAAATACGCGATCAGAAACCCTTCGAGCATCTCGAGGCGGTGTTCGATCTTTTCCAGGCGATGCTTGGAGCGCCGGACCAGGACGTCCATGCGGTGATCGAGGAACGCCTGAAGCGCCTCGCGCAGGTTCATGATTCCGGGCGTATTGTTGGCGTCGAGCACGTTTAGGTTCAACGACACCCGGGTTTCCAGCTCGGTCTGGCGGAATAGCTGCTCCATCAGCATGTCGGCGTCGACGGTGCGGCTTTTGGGCTCGAGCACGATCCGCACCGTTTCAGCGGATTCGTCGCGCACGTCGGCCAGGATCGGCAGCTTTTTGGCGATCACCAACTCGGCGATCTTCTCGATCAGGCGCGATTTCTGCACCTGGTAGGGAATTTCGGTGACGACGATCTGATAGAGCCCGCGCCGGAGCTTTTCTTTCGACCACCGGGCCCGCAGCCGGAAACTGCCGCGCCCGGTCGAATAGGCTTCAACGATGGCGCTTTTGGGTTCGACCAGGACCCCGCCGGTCGGGAAATCGGGCCCCGGGATCAGGTCCACCAGCTTCGAGAACCGGACGTTGGGAAATTTGATCAGGTGTCCCAGCGCGTCGCACAGCTCGACGATGTTGTGGGGCGGGATAGACGTC
>JADFNT010000066.1 GCA_022563215.1 Pseudomonadota bacterium | reverse complement strand
ATCCCTGGACAACATGGACAAGCTTTACGCCGAACGCGCCCAATCAAGGGCCGCGGCTGTCCCGGTCGGCCAGACCATTACCTGGAACAATCCCGATAGCGGAAATTCCGGAACGGTGACGGCGGTCCGCGACGGAACCAACGCCCGGACCGGCGCCTATTGCCGTGAATACCGGACCACGGTCGATGTCGGCGGCAAGCCCGAATCGGCTTATGGAACAAGTTGCCGCCGGCCCGACGGAAGTTGGCAGATTATCAACTGACTACCTCCCGGGGTTGGCGGAGAGACTCTCCGCCTTCCTCGTTAAGGAACGGCCCCGGATGTTCGCCTCCGGGGCCGTTTTTCGTTCCCGCCTGGCCCTGGTAGGGTGCCGATCATGTCGGAAAAACCAACCGTCACCGCGGCCCTCATCGTCATCGGCAACGAGGTGCTGTCGGGCCGTACCCAGGACGCCAATGTGCGGTTCCTGGCCGTGGGTTTGAATAACGTCGGGGTGCGCCTGAGGGAGGTGCGGGTGATCGCCGACGCAGAAGATGAAATCGTCGAAGCGATCAACGCGCTTCGGGCCAAGTTTGATTACGTCTTTACCACAGGCGGCATCGGCCCGACCCACGACGACATCACGTCGGCCGCCGTGGCCAAGGCCTTGGGGCGGGAATTCGGCCGCAACGCCGAGGCCGAGGCGATCCTGCGCGACCATTACCGGCCCGAGGACGTTACCGAGGCCCGGTTGAGAATGGCCGACATGCCCGAAGGCGCGGAACTGATCGACAACCCGGTTTCCCGGGCGCCCGGGTTCCGGGTCGACAACGTCATCGTCATGCCCGGCGTGCCGCGCATCATGCAGGCCATGTTCGACGGTTATAAACACAACCTCGTGGGCGGCGATCCGGTGCAATCGGTGTCGATCACGGTGGCGCTGCCCGAAGGCGTCATGGCGGCGCCCCTGGGGCAACTTCAACAAGACCACGCCGCGGTCGAGTTCGGCAGCTATCCTTTCGTCCGCCACGGCAGGGTCGGCACCTGCCTAGTCGTCCGCTCGGCCGACGAAGGGGCGCTGCAGGCGGCCGCCGACGCGCTCAGCGCCATGATCCGCGAAATGGGCGGCGAGCCTATTGAAGACTGATATTTTTTACTTATAAACAAACCCCTATAAACGAACCCTGGGGAGGGAAGGAAACATCGATGATCAAACCGACAGACGCCGTACCCAGCCTCGAAGTCGCCACCGTCGGCGGCGGCACCTGGCGGCTCGCCGAGCAGAAGCCGGAATGGTTCACCATCGTCGAGTTCTACCGCGGCTATCACTGCCCCCGGTGCAAGGTCCATCTCCTCGACCTGGACCACAAGATCGCCCGTTTCGAGGAACGCGGCTGCGGGGTCATCGCCGTCAGCATGGATACCCAGGAACGGGCCGAAAAGGCGAAGCGGGACTGGGGCATCGGCGGCCTGACCATCGGCTACGGATTGGCCGAGGAAAAGGCCCGCCAATGGGGGCTCTATATTTCGACCCCGATCCAGGACAAGGAGCCCTATGACTTCTGCGAGCCGGGCATGTTCCTGGTCCGCGCCGACGGGACGCTGTTCTCCAAGGTCATCCACACGACGCCGTTCCACCGCCACCACTTCGCCGACGTCATGGAAGCCATCGACATGATAAGGGCCCGCGACTATCCGCCGCGGGGAAACGTCTAGGGGGTGCCGGTCATCGCCTGACGACGAAGGACGAGACGTCGGCCCGTTTCTGCCAGCCGGCGCGGTCCAGTTCCGGGTCGAGGTGTTGCTCTTGCGGATAGCCTATGCACAGGTAGGCGATCAGCTTCCACGACGTCTCCACCTCGAGGATTTCGGCGATCTTGTCCGGGTCGAGGATCGACACCCAGCCCATGCCGAGCCCCCGGGCGCGGGCCGCCAGCCACAGCGTCGTCACCGCGCCGACGACGGAATATTCCAGCATCCCCGGCATCGTCTTTTGCCCGAGGCCGTGGCCGGCCGTGGTTTCGGTATCGGCGAAGACGGCCAGGTGCACCGGCGCTTCCTTCAACCCGGCGAGCTTCAACGACGCATAGAGCTTTGCCTGTTCGCCGTCGTAATCGGAAAGAGCATCCTTGTTGCGGGCCTCGAAGTCGGCGATCACCCTGTCCCGGCGGCCGGGCTCGGCGACGGTAACGAAGCGCCACGGCTGGCTGTTGCCGACGCTGGGCGCCAGCGCCGCCAGGCCGATCAACTCGTCGATCAGCGCCTCGTCGACCGCTTCGGCGCGGAACCGCCTGACGTCGCGGCGCCAGCGGAACAGGTCTTCGAGCCGGGCCCGAAAGGGGGCGTCGAAATCGGGCGGCCGGGGCGGGGCGGTGTCGTCCATGGCGGCTGACTCTAGCCGCCCGGCGGGAACAAGGCGAGAGCCTTGCGCGAAAACGGGCGCGGGCATAGGCTTCGGGTGGACAATGCTCTAGGCGGGCGTGGCGGAACTGGTATACGCGCAGGACTTAAAATCCTGTGTCCTAGTGACATGTGGGTTCGAGTCCCACCGCCCGCACCATTTTCCGTCACGCCAAGGGGGCACATGCCGGACCCCGGCGCCGGGGCCTCAAGCCGCCTCAAGCCGCCCCGGGGCCATCGCCATCCTTGAATAATGCCGCGCTTTGACCGATTCTAGGCGGCAACGACAAAATATCGGGGAAACGCTAGTTTCCCCCTGGTTTCACCTGGGATGTTCGAGGGGAAAATGGCGCAAACTCTCGCCGGCAAGACCTACGAAGTGTTCGTGGGCGAAGGCAAGCGGTGGATTTACGATTCCACCCACCAGACCCGCTCGGCGGCGTTGGAGGTGGCGGAGGAACTGCTGGAGGCGGCCAACCACGACGGCGTGCGCGTGGTCGCCGAAAACGAGCGCACCGGCGAAGACGAGATCATCTTCGAGGAAAGCATCGACCGCGACGACAAGGTAATCAAGCTCAACCCGGTCGAGAACGCGCCGTTGTGCGCCGAGCTCATCGATTTCTACCGTTTCCCGGCCCGGCGCACCGCCGGGCGGCTGCTCCGCAATTACCTGGACGATCGGGGCGTGACGGCGCTGGAGATGATCTACAACCCGGCCCAGTTGCTGATGTTCGAAAGGAACGACAAGCTGTTTGCCCCGGCCATGCAGAGGATCGGCGCCATCCAGGCCAAGGCGACCGGCGAACAGCCGGCAAAACGCACGGAAGCCCTTTTCAAGACCTTCGACATCATCAAGGAACGGGCGAAGACGTTCGCCGACTTGGAGAAATATTCGGCGTTGTTGAAGGCCAAGGGACTGGATTCACTGATCGAGGGCGTCGGACAGCGGGAGAAGGAGGAAAACCGCGAATTCGTCATCCGCGGCGCGCTGGCGTCCCACATCATGTCGGGCGGCGGCGGCGACGGAAAACTGCAACTTCTGATCGATTTGTCCCGCGACGATCCCGGCCCCGAGGCGATGGCCTACCTGGACGAGATCACCGCCGAAATCGTCGACGGCCCGGCGGCGGTGATGGAGGTCCTGGGCGGCCAGCCGGACGCGGCGGCCGCCAACCGCAAGCTCATCAACCTAAGCTGCGGGCGGTGCCAGGCGCCGAAAAACCCGATTTCGTGCATCGTCGATCTGAACGACATGATCGCCCGGCTGGACATGCCGTTGACCGCCCAAGTGCTGCTGGAAAGGGTCGAGAACGAAATCGGCGGCATCCGCCCCCTGACCCGGGAAGGCAAGACCGTCGACCGGGAAGCCTTCGTCACCCTGGTCCGGGAACTGGCCGACGACGACGGCCTCATGGGCGGCCCGGGGATGAGCGCCGCGGTCATCGGCCGCGCCCGCATCACCCTGTCCAAGGGCGAAAACGACCTGAGCGTCGAGCAGGCCATCGACCACCTGCTCGACCTTTTGCCCAACCGCGCCGTGCGCTTAGGCTTTCTCCTCGATCTGGCGGCCTCGCCGCTGGGCGAAAAGGAAGGCGACGTGATCCGGCAGGCGCTGGAAAGGATAACCCAGCAGTTGAGCTTCCTCGCCTCGCTGATGCCCGCCGCCGAGGGCCCGGAAAAGGTCGCCTTGGTGGTCGAGAAGCTGAAGCGGCGGCTCGACAACGACTCCCTGCCCGAGGATTGGCGCCAGGGGCTGTCAGCCAGTCTCGACGAACTGGTCCAAAGGGCGATGGGTGGTGGTAAAAAGGCCCCAAAGGAGGGTACAAATAAATACACCGTTGACGATGGAAAGAAGGACATGAGCGACCCCACCGGCGAGCGCCAGGAAATCAAGGCCGGCGAACTCCTTTTCGAGGAAGGCGAGTTCGGCGAGGTGGCCTATCTTGTCGTCTCCGGGGATGTGGAAATCTTCCGTAAGTCGGGAAACCAGGAGCGCGTGCTGGCGACGGTCGGGCGCGGCGAGATCATCGGCGAAATGTCGCTGATCGACAGCCAGCCCAGGGTGGCCTCGGCCAGGGCGCTATCGGACACCCAGGTCAGCCTGATTTCCCGCAAATCCCTGCAGCAGCGTCTCGACCGGCTGGAGAAGAGCGACCGCGTGCTCCGGCGCCTGATCGGAGTCCTGGTCGACCGCATCCGCGGCCAGGCCAGCAGCCCCGAATAACCGGCGTGCCGCACTTGCGGCCTTGGGCGATTCCCGGCAATCGTCAATCGCCCTAACGCCCCCACGGAAAACTTGAGGCCGGCGGCAGCGGCCCGTCTTTACCCTTGTTGTCGTCCTTGTTTTGGTCCCTCGGGCCACCGAGACCCTCGGCGATGCGCAGGCCCTCGTTCCATTTCGCCGTCCGCTCGCCGCGGGTAATCGAGCCGACCTTCAATTGACCGGCGCCCCAGCCGACCGCCAGATGGACGATGGCGGTGTCCTCGGATTCACCGGACCGGGCCGAAACAATGGTTCCGAAACCGGCCTTAGCCGCCGCCTTCATCGCCGCCCGGGTCTCGCTCAGGGTGCCGGCCTGATTGGGCTTGATCAGGGCCGCGTTGCAGGCGCCGTCGCCGGCCGCCTTGCGGATGCGCTCGGCGCTGGTGACCAGGAAATCGTCGCCGATCACCTGCACCCGCTTGCCGACGGCCCAGGTGAAGCGCACCATGCCTTCCTTGTCGCCTTCGGCCAGCGGGTCTTCGACGGCGACGATGGGGTAGCGTTCGATCCAGTCCACCAGAAGCCCCGACAGGCCGTCGGAGTCCATTTCCTTGCCGTCGCGGGCGAGTTTGTATTTCCCCTTGGCGCCGAACTCGGAGGCCGCTACGTCGAGCGAGATCGCCATGTCCCGGCCCGGGGCAAACCCCGCCGCCTCGATGGCGCGGGTCAGCATGTCCAGGGCGTCCTCGTTGTTGTCGAACGCCGGCCACAGGCCGCCTTCGTCGGCGACGCCCTGGAGCAGCCCTGAGTCCTCCATCAGCCGGGCGGCGGCGCGGTAGACGCCGGCGGTCCAGTCGAGGGCCTGGGCATAGCTGTCGGCGCCGATGGCGATGACCATGAAATCCTGTATGTCGACGCGGCGTGCGGCGTGGACGCCGCCGCCGAAGATCTGTATTTCCGGCAGCGGCATCACCGGCGTCCCGGTTTCGCCATCGGCTTGGCGAAGGTATTGCCACAGCGCCAGGCGCTGCGAGCAGGCGGCGGCCTGGGCGGCGGCCAGCGAGGTGGCGATCAGGGCGTTGGCGCCGAGGCGGCTTTTATCGGCGGTGCCGTCGAGCTCGATCAACAGCTTGTCGAGGGCGTCCTGGTCGGTGGCGTCCCGGCCCTTGAGGGCGGGGGCGATTTCTCCGTTGACGGCGTTGACGGCGGCCTCGACCCCGAAACCGCCGAAGGCATCGCCGCCGTCGCGCAATTCCACCGCCTCGCCGGTGCCCACCGACGCCCCGGCCGGCGCGATGGCGCGGCCTTTAGCGCCGTAACGCAGCGTGATCTCGACCTCCACCGTCGGCCGGCCCCGGGAATCCCAAACCCGGCGGGCGTGGGTGGATTTGATCTTGTTCTTGCTCATTCGCACGGGCTCCGTTCCAGTTCACTGGTCCAGGCCCGGCGCACGTCTTCGAGACGGGACACCGGGTCCGATAACAGTTTCCCGGCGGTGCGGCGGACCTTTTCCCTGTCCGCCTCGTCGGTGATGTATTCGACCGGCGACTTGCCGTCGATGCGGGCCAGGAACAACCCTGGCAGCAACCGGGCGGCCCGGGCTTCGACGTCCACCAAGGGGCCATTGGCGACGATTTCCCCGTAGGCCCCGGCCAGGGCGTCGAAGCATTCCAAATACCCGGGCGCGGCCTCGGGCAGGGCTAGGCATTTCAACAACAGGTGATTGAGGCAAAAGGCGAGATCGAAGGCCGGGTCCCCGTACCAGGCGCATTCGGCGTCCAGAAACACCGGCCCGTCGGGCCCGGCGAGGATGTTCTTGGGGCTGACGTCGCCGTGGACCAGGGCCGCATGGGTGGTCCCGGTGACGCGGGACAGGTCGATCAGCGCCGCCGCCAGTTCGGGATGCGCCGCCGCCGTGGCTTCCAGGTAGGGGGCGAGGCGGATGGCGTGAAAGATGGCGTCGGTCGGGAACTGGGCGGCGATGGTATCGTCGGCGGCGGTGGCGGCGTGGATTTGGGCGATCCGGTTGCCCACCCGGGCGGCGAAATCCGCATCCACGCGCCCGGCCAGCAGGTCGTCCTTCCATGACGGGTATTGGCCGGGGTCCAGATATTCCATGGCGAACATGCCGGCGCCGGGATCGTGGGCGAGGACCTTCGGCGCGGCGCCGGGAACGATCCGGTTGGCGGTTTCCAACCACGCCGCCTCGAAGGCGTTGCGCTCCACCGGCGCTCGCCAGTCCTCGGCGACCTTCAGCTTCGCCCGCGCCCGTTTGACGCACACCGGCCCGCGGTCGAGATCGAGGCGCCAGATATCGGAGGCGACGCCGCCCGTCAGTTCCCGTGAATCCGGTGTTTCATCCGCCGCCAGACCGGCCCGGCGCAGCATTTCAAGGAACTCTGGAGGCGGTTTTGTCATGGCCGGGTTTGGGGTTTTCGCGGAAAATGAGGGAATTCCACCATTTATAAGATTTCAAAGGAGTTACATCTCGGTACATTTTGAAACCGGAGGGTGAAACTCCTGACATATACATACCCTAATATGGCGACAAACGAGTTGCCGCTTCCCTCATCGCCCCTCTAAGTAGGCGGCGGCGAGGATTCCAATTCCGTCGAAAACGATAATTAAATCAATATATTAGCTGAAAGCCCTGGCGGCGGTCGCCGTTTATACGGAAATTATACGGAATAGAGCATGGTAAAACGGCCAGTTTCGGCGGTTTGGGGTTTGGCGGGATTCGGGGCTTTTGTGGCCTTCGTGGCAGGATTTCAAATTTGAGCTATGTAACCTCGTGGGGCGGGTCCGCGTACCAATCGACAGCATCAAACCCGTCTCGGGTGAGAATTTCATTAATCCGCTTGCGCCGGCCTTCTCTGTCCATCCCGTCCAATTCGATGATCCTTTGAGCCAGGCCCCGCCCGACTTGGCCCCGGTAATCCATTGTAATGGCCCCTGTGTAGGTCAAGTAGCGGACCTTCTCATTAAGAAGTGCAGCTAACGCCTGCGCCTCTTCAATGGTCGTTTCGTCTTTCAACTCAAGCGCCAGAGCGCCATTTCGCAGAACGGGGATACTCGGCCCTTTGGACGGCAGGCATGAAATATAGAGCGCCCCCGATGGGGGTTCCTTCGCTTGAAAGCCCGTTTTCGATTGATAAATATCATGGTTAACGAAGTCTCGAATGGCATCGGCCCTGGTATACGCCTTCGGCTTTTTCGGAATGTCGTCGCCCATTCTCGGATTTCCTTCTTTCTTTACAGCCTCGGCGCACGTCGCCCGTCTTCCTCATCGGACCACTTTTGAAGCTGGTCAAACGTCGGCGGCGCCGTGTCGATGGGCTTGGGCTTTTTGGGTTTATCGGGTTCACGGCCCGGACGCATCCCCGTCAGCATCCGACCGAACAGGCTTAAAACGTCCACCTGATCCGAATTTTTCCCCGTGGGGAATCCAAGCAGCTCGGAAAC